>DATMBC010000064.1 GCA_035559435.1 bacterium | reverse complement strand
GGTGTTGCCCGCCTTGGCGGCTTCGACCGCCGCGTTGAATGACTTTTTGGCTTCCTCCGTCGGTTCGGCCGCGGCCGCGGCAAACCAAATACCTCCGGCAAGCGCCGCCACAGCGAACACAGTCGAGAGTCGTTTACGCATTAATCCATCCTCCTTGTATCCGGGCTTGCTGATTAAACAATCGATCTGGCTTCCCGTTCCGTCAATCTAAACTTTTTCTCTCTGCTCGCGGAGTTTCGCCGCCACCGCCGGATCGGACAGGGCGATGATCTGGGCGGCCAGAAAGCCGGCGTTGATGGCGCCGTGGTCGCCGATAGCCACAGTGGCCACCGGGATTCCCTTGGGCATCTGCACCGTAGAGAGCAGCGAATCCATGCCGTTAAGCGCCGAGCCGGAGAGCGGCACGCCGATCACCGGACGAGTGGTGTTGGCGGCTACCGCCCCGGCCAGATGCGCGGCCATGCCGGCGGCGGCGACAAAGACTCTGGTGCCGCCCGCTTCGGCGTCGCGCACCATCCGCACCACCTTCGCCGGGGTGCGGTGCGCCGAGGCGACCTCGAGACGGGCGCTGATGCCGAACTCATCGAGCGTCTTGACCGTCTTTTCCATCGTGGCGCGGTCGGACTCCGAACCGATCAAGATGAGCACTTGTGGATTCATGGTTGGCTCTTTCGAATGGGCGCGTCTGGCATCGCCCTACCGCCGGCTGCCGGTTTCGAGACGGCGCGGGCGCATGATGCGTTTGGTGCGCAGACCGATGTCGCGGCGGTAGTGCGCGCCCTTGATGCGGATACGGTCGATGGCCGAATAAGCCGCGGCGACCGCCCCCTCATGCGAACTGGAACGCGCGTACACGCCGAGGATGCGTCCCCCGGAAGAGACCAACCGTCCCCCGCTCTCGCGGGCGGTCCCGCCATGGAAGCAGAGGATGTTGCCCTGCTCGGTGGCGGTGTTCCCTTCGATGGGCACTCCGCTCTCGTAGCGTCCGGGATAGCCGCGCGCGGTGAGAATGACGCCGGCGCAGTACTCCTCAAGCCAGGCCAGCGGCTCCATCTGCAGCTGGCCGGCCAACGCCGCGCCGATCACATCGACCAGATCGGTCTTCAGAAGCGGCAGGACGACCTCGGTCTCCGGATCGCCGAAGCGGCAATTGTATTCGAGCACCTTGGGCCCGTTGTCGGTGATCATCAGGCCGGCGTAGAGAATGCCGGTATAGGGGATGCCCTCGTCGCGCATCGCCTCGACGGTCTTGTTGAGGATGCGTTCGGCGATTTCCTCGAGCACCTCGTCTTCGACCGTGCGCGCGGGCGCATAGGCGCCCATGCCGCCGGTGTTGGGCCCCTTGTCGCCGTCCTCGAGACGCTTGTAGTCGCGCGCGGGGATCATCGCCACGGCGCGCACGCCGTCGGCGAAGGCCATGACGCTCATCTCTTCGCCGGTGAGGGCGCGTTCGATGACGATCCGGTCGCCGGCGGCGCCGAAGGCGCGCTCGACCATGATCATCTTCACCGCTGCCGCCGCTTCGTCGTTGGTGCGGCAGACCACCACGCCCTTGCCGGCGGCGAGGCCGTCGGCCTTGACCACCAACGGGCCATCGGAGCCGGCGATGAATTTCAGCGCATCGTCGCTGTTGTCAAAAATGCGGAACGGCGCGGTCGGGATGGCATGACGGCGCATGAACTCCTTGGCAAAGGCCTTCGAGGACTCCAGTTGCGCGGCGGCCTTGCTCGGGCCGAAGATGCGCAACCCGGCGGCGCGGAAGTCATCGACGATGCCGTCGGCCAGCGGCTGCTCGGGGCCGACGATGGTCAGATCGACCCCTTCGCTCCGGGCCAGATCGAGATAGCCCTGGTTGGACTTGTCGGGCGGGTTGACCAGACGCGCGACATCGGCGATGCCGGCGTTGCCCGGGGCGCAGAGAATCTCGCGGACCTGCGGCGACTTTGACAGCCGCCAACAGAGGGCATGCTCGCGTCCCCCGCCGCCGATTACCAACACTTTAAGCTGCTTGGCCATGATGCGTCGCTGCCAGCGATGTGCCTGTGGGCGGATCGTGACAGACGGCTAATTTGCGGCCCCGGCGCAGTCGACACAACAGCGAATCTCAGACAATGGGAGGTGGCGGCGGCCGCGGGAGTGGGCGTGACAGGACGGGGGATTGTTTTCTGTTGACAGGTATGGGGATGGGGTCTACAATTCGCGGCACACCGGGACGGGGTGCCGGGCCGGACTTTTTCACTCACTTCGGAAGTAATGGCCGGAGGCCGACTTATGGAAGCATTGGGAATGATCGAGACCAAGGGATTGGTCGCACTGATTGAGGCATCCGACGCCATGGTGAAGGCCGCAAAGGTCACTTTGGTCGGCTATGAGAAAATCGGCGGCGGGTATGTGACGGCGATGGTGCGCGGCGACGTGGCTGCCTGCAAAGCCGCCACCGATGCCGGCGCCGCCGCGGCCGGCAAAGTCGGCGAGGTGGTCGCGGTGCATGTGATCCCGCGCCCGCATGGCAACGTGCACGAAATCTTCCCGACCCGTCTGCCGGGCGAGAAGTAGGCCATTTCCGCCCCGTGCCGGGGCGGGCAATTGCCGTCGTCTTCTTCGCCCTGGAGGGTCGTGCGACGATACGGCGGTGCAATGTCCAGTTGAGCGTAGGGGCGTGTGGTTCACACGCCCCTACATTATTTGATGCGCAATCGCCATTGGGTCCTGCCGTCCATGCCTTTGACTGACAGCGAAATATCCGAGATCGTTCAGAAAGTACTTCGAGAGATCCGCCGTCCGGACAGCCGGACGCAGGCGGCCCTGACTCTGCGACGCGACGCCGAGAAGGGACGCGAGGCCGGGGTCTTCGACACGCTGGACCAGGCCATCGAGGCCGCCGGGCGCGCGCAGAAGTCGCTGCTTGATCTGGGGCTGGCAACGCGTTTTGAGATCATCCGCCGGATGCGCGAGACCGCGCGTCAATCGGCTGAACTCTGGGCACGGATGGCGGTCGAGGAGACCGGACTGGGACGTGTCCAGGACAAGTACAACAAGAACCTGCTTTGCGCCCGCAAGACTCCGGGCCCGGCCGACCTGAAAAACGATTCCACTTCCGGCGACGATGGCCTGACGATCGTCGAACCGGCGCCGTTCGGCGTGGTCGGCGTGATCACCCCCTCGACCAATCCGGCGGCGACGGTGATCAATAACGCGATCTCACTGGTGTCGGCGGGCAATGCCTGTGTGTTCAACCCCCACCCGGCGGCGAAACATGTCTGCCGGGCGGCGGCCGCGGCGTTAAGCGATGCGATCGTTCAAGGCGGCGGGCCGGCCAATGTGGTCACCGTATTGCGCGAGCCCTCGCAGGACAGCGCGGCGGCGTTGATAAGGCATCCGGGGATCGACCTGCTACTGGTGACCGGCGGGATGCCGGTGGTGCGTCTGGCGATGGCCTCCGGCAAACGCGCCATCTGCGCCGGACCGGGCAATCCGCCGGTGGTGGTCGATGAGAGCGCCGTCATCGGCAAGGCCGCGCGGGACATCGTGACGGGCGCCTCCTTCGACAACAACATCCTCTGCACCGACGAGAAGGAAATCTTCGTGGTCGACAAGGTGGCCGACGCCCTCAAGCGCGAACTGGCGCAGCAGGGCGGTTTTGAGATCAAAGGCGCCGACATCGACCGGGTGACCGCGCTTCTGGTCGCCGAGGATCCGGGCGGACACGGCCACCGGCCGGTGAAGATCCACCGCGAGTATGCCGGAAGCGATCTCGACGTCATTCTTGCCAGGGCCGGACTTACGGCGCCATCGCGGGCGACGCTCGGATTCATGGAGGTGGCCTGGGACCATCCGCTGGTCATGGCCGAACAGTTGTTGCCGATCCTCCCCCTTGTCCGCTGCCGCACCTTCGAAGAGGCGATGGAACGCGCCATCATCGCCGAGCACGGTTACCATCACACCTTCGTCATGCACTCGACCAACATCACCCACCTGTCGGCGATGGCGCAGAACTGCAACGCCAACATCTTTGTGAAAAACGGCCCGAACATGGCGGGGCTGGGGTATGGCGGCGAGGGGTACACCACCATGTCGATCGCCGGGACCACCGGCGAGGGCCTGACCCGCGCCTCGACGTTCACCCGGCCGCGGCGATGTACCCTGGTCGACTACTTTCGGATCGTCTGACGGCGGCGCCAGTTGAGAATGCATACGAACAATTGGGAACCATCCGCATATAAGTGATCGAATGACGACAACAACGACAGAATCCATTGCGCGCGAGCGCGCCGCGGCGTTCCGTTCCGACGTGGACCGCGGCATTCTCGATTTGATCGGCCATACGCCGCTGGTGCGGCTGGGCCCGACGGTGCGCGATCTGCCGCACCGTGTCTACGCCAAGCTGGAGTACTTCAACCCCACCGGTTCGGTGAAGGACCGTCTGGCGCTCTTTGTCCTCGACGAGGCCGAGCGCCGCGGCTGGATCAAGCCGGGCGATCTGGTGATCGACAATTCTTCGGGCAACACCGCGGTGTCGGTGGCGATGGTGGCGCGCCAGAAGGGCTACCGCGCGCTGTTCACCGTCCCCGACAAGACCTCGGCGGAGAAGATTGACCTGATTCGCGCCCTGGGGGCCGAGGTGGTGATCTGCCCCACCGATGTGCCGCATGATCATCCCGATTCGTACTACTCCTCGGCGCGACGGATCGCCAGGGAGCGGGGCGCCTATCTGGTCGACCAGTACCACAATCCGCTGAACATCGAGGCGCACTACCGCACCACCGGCCCGGAAATCTGGCAGCAGATGGATGGGCAGGTCGATGTGTTCATCGCCGGGATCGGCACCGGCGGCACGCTCTCCGGCATCGCGCGCTACCTGAAGGAGGTCAAGCCGGGCGTGCGTGTGCTTGCGGTCGATCCCGTCGGATCGATCTTCCATGAACTGTTCACCCACAACCGCGAAGGCGAGCCGGGCCGTTATTACGTCGAGGGAATCGGCACCGACACGCCCTGTGGCGCGATGGACTTTTCCGTGGTCGATGAGGTGCTGCAAAGCGACGACGCCGAGGCGTTCGCCGAGGCGCGGCGCATCGTGATGGAGGAAGGGCTGATCGCCGGCGGCTCGGCCGGTTCGGCGATGGCGGCGTTGCGCAAGTGGTGTGCCGCCAATCCAACGCAGCGCGATCTCAACATCGTGACGCTCTTCGCCGACAGCGGCATGCGCTATCTTTCGAAGTTCTTGAGCGAGCGGTGGATGAAGGAAAAGGGGTTTGCGGTCTGACACGAAGTGACCGTGCCTCCCCCCTGCTCCCTTCGCGCGTTGTAACGTTCGCAGTCGTAGGTCAGGAGCACTGCGCCGACGATCCCGACAGATCGATGACATCGGAAGCGCGGGGTTCCCGACATACCAAATGCTCAGTCTCGGGAGGGCGAAGCTCCCGCCGAGCCTGCTCTTGGTGGCGACCAAAAAAAGCAGGCTCGGCAGAAGCCTTGCCCTCCCAATCCATTTCACCCCTCCCTCTGTCATGATCAGCGGAGCGAAGCATCTTCGCTTTGCCCGTCGATGAGAGAGGCAGTCGTAGGTCAGGAGGACTGCGCCGACGATCCCGACCGATCGATGACTTCCGAAACTTCGATTACAGGAAACCCCGCGGGCCGGATGACCAGCGGGGTTTCTTGTTTCGATGGATCTGACGCGCTACTTCAGCAGGATCATCTTACGTGTCGCGGTCCAGGCACCGGCATCGAGACGGTAGAAGTACACACCGCTGGCCAGTTCGGCGCCGTCGGCGGCGCGTCCATCCCACGCCACCTGCACTGGGCCGGGGCCATCGAAGCCTTGCAGACGGCGCACGGTCTGGCCGGCGACGTTGCAGATCGTAATGCTCCACTCCCCGGCCTGCGGCAGCGCGATCGGGATCACCGTGCCGGCGTTGAACGGGTTCGGGTAGTTCTGCAGGAGCGCATACCCTTCCGGCACAATCGCGCGGGCCTGACGCACGGCGAGCAATGCGCCTTGGGCATCGGAAATTTCGACGCCGACCAGTTCGAGAGAACCGGATCCGTTGGTCGCCAGAGAGAGCAACTGGTGGTGGCCGGAGGCAACGAAGGCGTTCGCGTCCCAACCATAGATGAGGATTTTCAGCTCACCGCTTTCGGTAGTCCGTGCGCGCACTTTCATCCCCGCCGCTGCGGCCGACAGTATCGGCTCGCCGCAGTCCAGCCCCTGCGGGCGGAAGGTGAGCAGCAGGCCGCCGATGTCGGTGGGGGCATCGAGCACAACCCGCGCCTCGTTGGCGGCGACCTGGGTTTCGATGCGGGCCTCGGTCGCAAAGGGCGAGAGTTTCGCGCCCGGAATCGGCATGGCCGCGCCGGAGATAACCCGGATCAGGTAGACCAGGTCGGCCACGGTGGCCGGCACGCCGTCGGCGTTGACATCCGACGCCTCGATCTGCAGGCCGCGCATGAACGGATCGGCGGAGAAGACGTCGCCGCCGGCGAGATAATCGATCAGCAGCACCGCATCGCCGACTTCATAGGCGGCGCCGTTGCGGTTGATGTCCCCTGCCTCGCTCACCGGCGCGGCGAGGCGGACCGTGGCCGGCGTGATCACGATCGCCGGCGAGACCGGCATGGCCAGCGCGCCGCAGGCATCGCCGACATCCTTGCGCACGAAGGCGACATCGCGCTCGTGCGAGAGGAAGCAATTGGCGCCGCAGTCGGTCTGCGCCGACCAGATCGGCAGGGTCTGGCCTTCGCGGGCGCGGTCGGGAGCGACGGCAAAGTGCAGCTTCGCGATGACGCCGCGCGGCCAGAAAGCGTTGGTCGGCAGATTGCTCTGCCCATCCAGATTGGCGGCCGCCTGCACCACCACCATGCGCGAGCCGGGACGGTCCCCCACGGTGATGTCGTAGGTGAAGGACTTCCACAAACTGACCGCGTCGCCGCGATCAACATCCAGCAGCGTGAGCGCCTCAGGGTCGTAGCCGAAGGCCAACCGCACGGCCTCCAATTCCTCCTCGACCACATCGATGCGCACCGGCACGGTGATGCGCGAGCCGACCGGGGCGATGATCTCGCCTTTGTCCGGCGGGCCGGCGGAGGCGAAGAAGTTGCACGGCTCCATGATCACGGTGACGATGCGCGTGAAGGTGGCGCGGTTGCCGCATTCATCGACCGCGGTAAAGATGTAGCGGACCGGCACCGGGATGGTGCCGCAACTGACGCCGCCCAACCCGGCGCGGGTGCAGGTCAGCGTTACTTCGCCGCAATCGTCTTCGACTTCGACGCCATCGAGCGTGCAGGGCGGCAGCCCCGCCAGTCCGTTCACGGTGATCGGCGGCGGCACGCTGACAAAGACCGGCGGCGCGGTGTCGATCGCGGTGATGGTCTGGACACATTGAGAGACGTTGCCGCAGAGGTCGGTGGCGATCCAGGTGCGCTTGATGACGTAATTCGAGGCGCACGAGCCGGGTGTGACCGCATCGCGATAGTCGATCGCGGGCTGCGGATCGCAAACGTCCGCGGCCGTCGCCTGGCCGGTCGACAGCGGATCGACGGGGTCATGGCAGCCGATTGTGACATCGGGCGGGCAGGTGATAACCGGCCCCTGCGAGTCGTCGACGGTGATCAACTGGATGCACAGCGTGGAATTGCCGCAGTCGTCGGCCGCCGTCCAGATGCGATAGAGGAAAAACTCGCCCGGGCAGGCGCCGGGCGCGCGGGATTCGGTGTAGGCGACGGTCGGCTCCGGATCGCAGGCATCCACGGCGGTGGCCCAGCCGGTGGCCGCCGGATCGATCGGATCGCCGCACTCCACCGTGACATCGGACGGACAGGTCAGAGTAGGCGGCGCGGTGTCCAGCAGCGTGATCAACTGGACGCAAGTGGCGCTGTTGTCGCAGGCATCGGTTGCAGTCCAGGTGCGGATGACCAAACTCATGCCCTCACACTGTCCCGGATGCACTTCATCGATGTAGTTCACGACGGGCGCGGGCAGGCAGTTGTCCGTGGCGGTCGCCCTGCCGGTGCTGTCGGGATCGGTGGACGCGGAGCATTCGAGCGTCACGTCGGGCGGACAGACGATGGTCGGAGGTGTGGTGTCATCGATGGTAATGGTCTGAACGCAGGCGGCGACGTTGCCGGCCGCGTCGGAGACGGCAATCGTGCGTGTGATCGTGCCGCCGCACGGTCCGCCGACTAGCGGGCCATCGACACAGGTCGCCGGCAAAACGATCAGGCCGAGGCACTCATCGAATATCGGCATCGCGGTCGGACAGGGCGGGACATCCTCCACACAGGCAACGTGGATTTCCGGCACACAGTCGACGAACACCGGCGGCGTGGTGTCGATAACCACGACGCGTTGCGTGCAACTGGCGCTGTTGCCGCAGCCATCGGTCGCGGTAAACGTGCGCACGACCCCGTCGGCGATCAGCGCATCCACGCAGGAGAGCGTGACCGGGCCGCAGTTGTCAGTGGCGGTCGCCTCAGTCGGGTCGCAGGGCGGAATGTCGCCAAAGCAGCCCACCGTGAAATCGGGAGGGCAGGTGATCACCGGCGGCTGGGTGTCGCTGACGGTGATGATCTGGATGCAGGTGGCGGTATTGCCGGCCGCGTCGGTCACGGTGATGGTGCGGGTGATGGCGCCGCCGCAGACACCGCCCACCAACGGACCATCGGAGCAGGTCACCGGCGCGACGATCAATCCGAGACACTCATCGAAGACCGGCATCGTGGCGGGACAGGGCGGAACATCGGCCCGGCATTGCACACGGATTTCGGGCACGCAGTCGACGAAGATCGGAGGCGTGTCATCGTCGATCGTGATGATCTGCGCGCAGGAGGCGGAATTGCCGCAGGAGTCGGTCGCGGTGTAGGTGCGAATCAAGCCGGTCGCGGTCGGCGTGTCGACGCAGGTGACCGATTGGACGCCGTAATTGTCCGACGCGGTCGCATCGGCCGGATCGCAGGCCGGCACATCCTCGCCGCATTCATAGAGCGCGTCGGCCGGGCAGACGATCGTGGGCGGCGTGGTGTCGTCCACGGTGATCGTCTGGGTGCAGGAGGCGCTGTTGCCACAGGCGTCGGTGGCGGTGAAGGTGCGCGTCACCGTGCCGCCGCAGGACTCGCCGACCAGCGGGCCATCGCTGCAGGTGACCGTGACCGTGCCGCAGTTGTCCGCGGCGGTGGCATCGGACGGATCGCAGGTGGGAATGTCAACGAAGCGTTCGACGGCAAAGTCCGCCGGGCAGATGATCGTCGGCGCGACATCGTCGATGACCGTCCAGACACGCCGGCAGTGTGCCGTGTTGCCGCAATCATCCGTGGCGGTGTACACATCGGTGATGACCAACGGGTCATCCACACAACCCGCGCCGCCGTTGGCGGTGCGCGTAGCCGTCACGGTCACCGTGGCATCGCAATTGTCCAGTGGGTCGAATCCGCCCAGCGCCTGCGCCGGAACATCCGCGACACAGGCAAACGTATCCGCCTGTGTGCAGCCGGCGGGGAATGACGGCGGATCGTTGTCGTCGATGGTGATGGTCTGGACGCAGTCCGACGTGTTCCCGAGCGCGTCGGTGCAGCGGTAGGTGCGGGCAATCGTGCCGCCGCACGGGCCGCCGGTGAGCGGACTGTCGCCGATCCAGGCGGTGACCACCGGCGGACAGCCGCCCTGGCAGACGACCAGCGATGGATCGGGCGGCGGGACATCGGACTCGCAACTGACCGAGGCGGCCGGCGGGCAAACCGATTGGAGCGGATCACAGGTGATCGATGAGACCACCTGGCAGATGTTCGCATTCGACAACGACACGCAACGCTTGCTGGCGTTCGGATCGGTCGGCGCGCAGACGCTGTTGCCCGGGTTCGGGCAGGGGTTGGGCTTCTCTTCACCGAGGAACTTTAGACGCACGGCGAAATCCACCGGCGGCGAGACCAGATGGACCGTGGCCTCGCCGAAGGCGTCGGTGATGACCGTGGTGTCGGGCTCGTTGCCGACATCGACGCCGCAGTTGGCGCCCTGCGTCAGCAGGATCAGCACCGCGCGTCCGGGCAGCGGCGCTTCATCGCCGCCGCCGCAATCCTGCGTCAGCCGGAAGCGGATGGTAAACGGCGTGCTCGGCGGCACCGACTCGGGCACTGAGAGGAAGGCGAGATTGGTGTTGGCGTCGACGACCGTGGTGGTGGAGATGGTGCCCGAAGTCAATCCGGTGGCGGTGATGAGCAGGATCTCGTCGACGTTGTCATCAAACGGCACGATCCAGTCGGTGACGAAACCGCCGGAACCGTTGGCGCGCACCTCCCACGGCTGGTGCCCCTCCCCTGTTTCGGGCGTGCCGTCGGCGTGGGTGATATGCACGCTCACGATTTCGGCGGAGCCGAAGCCGGCGCCGCGGATGTGGATGGTCTCTCCGGGCGCATAGTCGGGTTTGTCGGTGCTGAGCACGGCGGCGGACGCGCCGGCGGCGGTCGCAACCATCGCGGCCAACAGCACCAGGGCACAGAACCCGACGCACTGTCCGTACACCCGCAGGCGCTTGGACAATTGATTAGCGGTCATCTCCACACCTCCCTATCGATGTCTTGCGATCCGGCGACGGGGAGTCGCCGGCTTTTTTGGCAAAGCGGCGCGACAGGCGCTTGGGCGCCTCGTTCAGGTTGTCAGAATGCCGGCTCGGACTCCACCTCCGACCGTGAAGACGATGACAAATGCGCGTGACGCGGCCGGGGCCGCGGTCGATCAGAATGACTGGACGGTAATCAGACGAGTCCCTTGCTCCACAGATAATCTAACCCCATAAATCAGGTAGTCAAGCAGTTGACCCGGCGGGGTCCGGCTTTTGACAAAAACTGGCTCCGGTATCAGGAAGCACAAAAAAGCCCCGCGGGCTTTGCGCCCGCGGGGCTTTGGACAGCCGGGCCGACCGTTCCAGTTACTTCAGCAGGATCATCTTGCGGGTTGCGGTCCAGCCGCCGGCCTCAAACCGGTAAAAGTAGACTCCGCTGGCCACATTACCTCCACCCGCATCCCGTCCATCCCAGTACACTTGGATGGCGCCCGGGCCATCATGGCCGGCCAGCCGCCGCACGGTCTGGCCGGCGACGTTGTAGATCGTCACCGACCATGCCCCGGTCTGCGGCAAGACCGCCGGGATGATGGTGCCGGCGTTGAATGGGTTGGGATAGTTCTGCAGAAGCGCATAGTCCTCAGGCAGTGTGGCGCCGGCCTGGCGCACGGCGAGCAGATCACCTTGAGCATCAGAGACTTCGACACGGATCAACTCGATTGTGCCGAAACCGGATGTCGGTACCAGCAGGAGATCATGCCGCCCGGCGGCGAGCCGGTCACCGCGGTTCCAACCGTACATGAGCACGGTCAGGTCGCCGTCGGGATTGACGCGGGTGCAGGTGCGCAGCGCCGCTCCTTCGGGACAGACCACCGGCGTTCCGGCGGTCAGATCGCGGCTGCGGAACGTGAAGAGCAGCCCGCCGATGTCCACGGGCGATTCCAGCGTCAGACGCAGACCTTCGGGGGTGCTCTGCGCGCGGACCAGCGCGTCGGCGACGATCGCCGCCGGCTTGGCGCCCGGCAGAGGCGAGGCATCACCAGTGACCACACGAATCAGATAGACCAGGTCGGCCACCGAAGCGCGCACGCCGTCGCCGTTGACTTCCGTCGCGTCCAGCTGACGGTTGCGCACGGACGGATCGGAGGACAGCGCGCCGGGAACGCCGGCGAGCACATCGACAAAGAGCACCGCATCCCCGACTTCATAGGCGGCGCCGTTGAGGTTGATATCGCCGCGCGTGTTGGGCGCGGGCGCGACACGGGCGTGGGCCGGGGCGATCGTCACCGCGGGCACCATCGTCGCCGACATCGGGCAGGGATCGCCGCTGAAATCGGCCGGGACATACGCGGTCATCCCGTCGCGGCTGAGCAGACAGTGGTCGTCGCACTCCTGCTGTGAGGGCGCGATCGACAACGTCCGTCCTTCGAGCCGACGGTCGGCGGAGACGGCGAAGTTCAGGTAGGCGATCACGCCCAGCGGCGCGTAGGCGCTGGTCGGCGGGGCACCCTGGCCGGGCAACTGCACAATCCCCGTGACCGAAACACGCCGCGTGGTCGCGGAGGCGCCGGCGGCGGTGCGGTAGCTGAAGTGCTGCCAGCCGTTCAACCCAACGCCGCGTGTCACCCCCAGGAGAGTGAGCGCTTCGGCATCGTAGTTGAAGGTCATCTCGAAGGCCCCGATTTCATTGTCGAGACTGTCGATGGCCAGCGGCACGCTGATCTGCGTGCCCAGCGGCGCGCTCAGTTCGGCGCCGGCGGCCCCCAGCGTGACGAAGAAGTTGCAGGGCGGCATGTTGACGGTCACCAACCGTGTGCAGGTGGCGGAGTTGCCACAACCGTCGGCGACGGTATACTGGTAGGTGACAACGACCGGCAGACTGCCGCAGCCAACCCCGCCCAATCCGGCGCGGGTGCAGGTGATCGTCACCGGGCCGCAGTTGTCGGTGGCGTTCACACCGCTGCCATCACAGGGCGGCAGATTCTCCAGCCCATCGACGGTGACCGGCGGCGGGCAGGCGAGGATGACCGGCGCGGTGTTGTCGATCACGGTGTGAGTGCGGGCGCATTGCGCCGTGTTGCCGCAGGCGTCGGTGGCGGTGTAGGTGTCGGTGAGGACCAGCGGATTGCCGACACAACCGGCCCCGCCGTTGGAGGTGCGCGCCACCGTGACCACGGCCGCGCCATCGCAGTTGTCGGTCGCCAGCACGCTCAGATCCGGCGGCGGCACCGCGGCGAGGCAATCGTAGGCGGCATTGGCGCCGCAACCGTTGACGAACACGGGCGGCGTATTGTCGATGACGGTGTGAACACGCGTGCAGGTCATCGTGTTGCCGCAGTCATCCGTGGCGGTGTAGGTGTCGGTCACCACCAACGGATTACCGGCGCAACCGGCTCCGCCGTTGTCGCTGCGCACCGAGGTGACTGTGACATCGGCGTCGCAGTTGTCCGTCGCGGCGCCGGGGGCCAATGGCGGCACATCGGCCGCGCATTGATACTGCGCGCCCGGACCACACCCGGCGGTCAACGTCGGCGGCTGGGTGTCCATCACTTCGATGAGCTGGACACAACTGCTCGAATTGCCGCAGGCATCGGTGGCGGTCCACACGCGGGTGATCGTCTTCTCCGCGGCGCAGGCGCCGGGTGTCTCGCTGTCGGTGAATGTAACCGCGGGCGCCGGATCGCAGGCGTCGGTGGCGGTGGCGAATCCGGTGGCCGCCGGATCGGTCGGCTGGCCGCATTCAACCGTCGCGTCGGCCGGGCAGACAATAGCCGGCGCAACGTCATCGACAACCGTCAGCATCTGGTCACAGGAAGCGGTGTTGCCGCAGGCATCGGCGGCGGTCCAGGTCCGCGTGATGGTGTAGGACTGCGGGCAGGCGCCGGGCGCCATCGCGTCGGTGAATGTGACCGCCGGATTGGGATCGCAGTTGTCGCCGGCGGAAGCTGTGCCGGTTTGCGACGGGTCGGTCGACGCGCCGCAGGCCAATGTCACAGACGGCGGACAGGTGAGCGTGGGCGGCGTGTTGTCGTCGACGGTGATCACCTGCGTGCAGGTGGCGACATTGCCGCTGGCGTCGGTGACGGTGATCGTGCGGGTGATCGTGCCGCCGCATTCGCCGCCAACCAGCGGGCCGTCGCTGCAGACCGCGGGCGCCACGATCAGCCCTTCGCACTCGTCGAAGACCGGCATGCTGGTCGGACAGGGCGGCAGATCGGCCAGACACTCCACCGCGAACGCCGGCGGGCAGTCGACAAACTGCGGCGGGGTGTCATCGGTGAAGGTGATGACCTGATTGCAACTGGCGCTGTTGCCACAGGCGTCAGTGGCGGTGAAGGTGCGGATCACGCCATCAACGGTGGGCGTCTCGGAACAGGTGACAACCGGGGCGCCGCAATTGTCGGAGGCGGTGGCCGCCAACGGATCGCAAGGCGGCAGCGTGCCGCCGCAGGGCAGCGTCTCGTCGGGCGGACAGGCGATCGAAGGCGGCGTGGTGTCGTCGATCGTGATCACTTGCGCGCAAGTGGCGGTGTTGCCGCAGGCGTCGGTGGCCGTGTAGGTCCGGGTGACGGTTCCGCCGCAGGGTCCGCCGACCAGCGGGCCATCGACGCAGGTCACGCTGACGGCGCCGCAGTTATCCGCAGCGGTCGCATCGGCCGGGTTGCACGGCGGTAGATCCGCCAGACATTCGACCGTGAATCCGGGCGGGCAGGAGATGGTCGGCGCGATATCGTCGACGATCGTCCAGGTCCGTGTGCACTGCCCGGCATTGCCGCAGTCGTCGGTGGCGGTGTAGATGTCGGTGATCACGCGCGGATCGCCGGGGCAGCCGGTGGCGCCGTTGTCGGTGCGGGTGTGCGTGAGCGCAAGCGACACATCGCAATTATCGATCGGGCCGATCCCCCCCAGTCCCGGCGGCGGCACCTGGCTGATGCAAGCCACCGTATTGGACTGGAAGCAGGCGGGCGCGAAGAAGGGCGCGGTGTTGTCGTCGACCGTGATGGTCTGCACGCAGTCGGCGGTGTTGCCCATGGCGTCGGTGCAGCGATAGGTGCGGGTGATGGTGCCGCCGCAGGGACCGCCGGTGAGCGGGCCATCCCCAACCCACACAGTGGTCACCGGCGAGCAACCCCCGTCGCAGACGACGCTGCCGGGGCTGGGCGGCGGCACTTCCGCTTCGCATTCCACGGTCAGCGGCGGCGGACAGATCGCCTGCAGCGGATCGCAGGGCACCGCCGAGATGGTCTGACAGAGATTGCCGTTGGACAGTGAGACGCAGCGCTTGTTGGCGTTCGGGTCGTTCGGGGCGCAGGCGCTGTTGCCCGGGGTCGGACAGGGATCGGGCTTGTCCTCGCCGAGGAATTTGATGCGCATGGCAAAATCGCCGGCCGGCGCGGTGAGACCGGCGGTCGCCTCGCCGAAGGCATTGGTGACAGCGGTCGCGTTTGGATTCTGTCCGACATCGACCCCGCAGTTGCCCTCGGTGATGAAGAAAAGGATGGTGCGGCCCGGCAACGGAGCGTCGGGATCGCCGCCGCAGTCCTGCGTCAGGCGCGCCGTGACCGAAAACCCGGAATTCGGCGGCACCGAGGTCGGAATCGAGACGAAAGTCAGATGGGTGTTGGCATCGAGGATCGTGACGCTGGCCGCGATGCCCGATGTCTGCCCGGTGGCGGAAATCAGCAGTTCCTCATTAACGTTGTCATCATAGGGAACGGTCCAGTCGGCCAGGAAGCCGCCGGAGCCATTGGTCGGAACATCCCAAGGACCATGCCCCTCGCCGGATGCCGGGGTGCCATCCAGATGGGTCACCTGCAGCGTGACCACTTCGGCTGGGGCGAAGCCGGCCCCGCGAATCCGCGCGGTCTCGCCAGGGGCGTATTCCGGCCGGTCGGTCGTGACGATGGCGGCACTGGCGGCCGTGGGAATGACGGTGAGAAACAGGAAGCCGAGGACAGTCAGATAGGATAAGAAACACGACGCAGACCGGCGTCGGCGCGCAGTCAAGATGCACATGTCTTGCCCTCCCAGAACGTGTTGTTTTGCAATAGGATAGTGGAGTAAAGCCGATCGACGGCACGAGTACGGCACAACACTTCACACCTTGGACATCCACGGACCTCCTTTATTTGAAGGGCCCGATTTAAGTCCACTACTCAAGCATCGCTGGCGATCTCGAGTCGTGAGTGCTCTGCTCCGACATGGGCAGTCGGCCAGACTACAACTGTGGTTACACCACGACTTAAATAGTTACGATTAGAACGGGTGTCAAGGTCGGAATGTCACCGGCGGCCGGAATTATTGGGGAGGCAGGTGAGAATGATGGATCGACCGAAACGGTTCCGAGAAAGCGGACAGCGGGAGCGGGTCGGAGGGTGGGAGCGTCTGTTGATTTGGCGGTCTTGGCCGGGGATCCAAGCTTGTGCTTCGAGGCGGATTTTCAAAAAAAGTGTTGACTAACCGCAAAAAAGTTGTATTCTGCCAGCACGTGCTAAGCGGTCTTGCTGACTGCTTAATTGCTGTGCCACAATCTCGAACACCGACTTCGGTTTGAAACGTCGTGATTTCGAACCCGCGGTGACCTACGCCCAGTAGGATTCCTTTACCAATAGATTCCCGCAAGCGGTTATAAGAAGCTCTTGTGCGGCTTTGCGTTAGCCGAGTCCGGCTATCGCTGAAGCACACCCAAGTCAGTCCCGCTCTCTGACTGACATCCTTGCAAGTGAGACAACGTAAAGGAGCAAAGGAGAATGAAACATAGACTCATGGTATTGGCGAGCGTTTGTCTCGTCGTACTCGTCTCGACCGGTTTCGCCTTTGCCGCGAGCAGTGGTCACGTCGGTACACCCGGTGGGGCACAATCCCAGGGTCTGCCGCGTTGCGCCACAGTCCAGGTTCCGATTTTCTTGGACATCACCAGCCCGTTGGGCGCCTGGGGTTTGCCCCTGACGATCACGGGTGGCGCCACGATTCTGGCGGCGGCTCCTGGTCCTGACCTGGCCGGCTTTACGACGGCCGTGGGCGGGTTCCCGGGGACCTCTGGTGTCTTGAATTTCACTGGCGGATGCCTCCCCGCGGGGACGTATTCCGGCATTTGGAATCTGACTGTTCAGACCCCTGCAGACTGCCAAGGCACTATCGTGATCGACACCGCCTTTTATCCGCCGGCCGGAGCCTTTGTTGTGATGGGCTGCGACTGCTGCGAATATGGGCCGTTCGACTGGTTCCGCGGCGAATTTCCGCTCGAGAACCAGGCGCCGATTTGCGGCACGAATCCCGACGAGTCTGTGAACTTCACCGGTTCGGTGAACAAGCAGCTAAGTGCCAGTGACCCAGACGCTTGCGACGCGCTGACTTACTCGCTCGTCTCGATCGTCCCGCCGGTGGCTGGCGCCGCGGCTGTCTCCCCGTCTGGTGTGTTTACCTACTCGGCGGTCTGCGCCGACAAGGGCGCCCACGTCGTCACCTTCCGCGCCACCGATCCCTGCGGCGCGTCGGTTGACTGCACGTTCAACCTGACGGTGACCAACACCGCTCCGGTTTGCGGCACCAACAACCCCGAGAACGTGTACTTCATGGCAGGCGTCAACAACAAGCAGCTCAACGGTTCCGACCCGAACGGCAACCCGGTCACCTACTCGCTGGTTTCGATTGCTCCGGCGAACGTGGGTCCGGCCACGGTGAGCGCGTCGGGCGTGTTCAACTGGCAGACTGTTTGCGCTGACGTCGGCGTGCACACGGTCACCTTCCGCATCAGCGACGGTTGCGACTTCGTCGACTGCAGCTTCCAGGTGACGGTGTTCCAGAACGCTCCGGTGGCCACCTGCCCGTCGGATGCGTCGGTGGACTGGAACGCTCCGGCGGCCGGTTACACGCTGACCGCCACCGACGATGGCTGTATCGGTCCGCTTTCGTGGACGCTTCTCTCCGCGGTCCCGGCTCCGGCCAATCCGGCCTTCGTGGCGGGCAATGTGCTGACCTTCGATCCGGCCTGCGCCGATGTGGTCAAGGGCCCGATCACCTTCACCGTCCGCGTCTCTGACGGCGAGAAGGCTGACACCTGCTCGTTCAACATCACGGTGACCAATGCGGCGCCGGCGATCACCTGCCCGGACGACCAGTTCGCGGTTTTGGGCGACCTGGTTTCGGCGGCGGCTTCGGCCGTCGACCCGGCGGGCAACCCCTTGACCTTCTCGCTGGTGTCGTTCACGGCGCTGGAAGGCCAGGGCGCTCCGCACAACGCTCCGTCCGTTGACGCGGCCGGCAACTTCTCCTGGCAGACCTCGTCGGCTGATAACAACGACGCCGGCCTGTGGGAAGCCTGCATCCGCGTGGAAGACGGTTGCGGCGGCGTTGATGAATGCTGCTTCCAGATCGACGTGCTCTCGTATGCCCTGTGCATCCGCTCGGGCCTCGATTCGGCCAACATTCACACGCTCAACGGCCAGATTGCGACCGCCTATGTCACCTTGTCCAACACCTATCCGTTGGGCGGTATCGATCTGCTGATCTGCTACGATCCTTCCGGTCTGTCCTTCCTCGAGGCCTTCCCGGTCGACGAGATGGCGGATTGGGAATACTTCACCTATCGTCACAGCCCGGCGGGCAACTGCGCGGGTTCGTGCCCGAGCGGCTACATCCGCGTCGTGGCGATCGCTGATCTGGACAACGGTCCGGCGTTGCATCCTCCGGACGCGTCGTTCTATCTCGACGGCCGTGTCGTGGGATTGAACTTCCAGGTCACCTCCGACCGCAACTTCATCAACCAGTGCTTCAACGTGGGCTTCTGCGTGCTGGATTGCGGCGACAACGCCCTGTCGTCCAAGTCGGGCGACACCCTGTTCATCCCGATCGGTTCGCCGACCGACTGCATCGACCCGACCAAGCAGGCCGCTCGTGACATCATCGAGTTCTGCCCGGGCCGTATCTGCATCGACGAGCCGCCGGATGATCGCGGCGACATCAACCTCAACGGCCTGGCCAACGAGGTCGGTGACGCGGTGTTGTTCATCAACTACTTCGTGTATGGATCGTCGGTGTGGGATCCGGTGTGGGACGAAGTCCAGATCCTCGCCACCGACATCAACAACGACGGCGTCGTTCTCACCGTGGCGGACCTGATTTACCTGATCCGCATCATCACCGGTGACGAGCAGCCGTTCCCGCCGGGAACCGGCACCGGTTCGCCGAAGCTGTCGCCGTACGCCAACTCGGGCACGGCCACGGTGCGGGTGGAGAACAACAGCGTCACCGTGTCGACCTCCTCGAGCGTCGACCTGGGCGGCGCCCTGTTGGTCTTCCGTTACAGCGGTCTGTCGACGGGCGAGCCGATGCTGCTCTCCGGCGCCGAAGGCATGAACCTGCGTTACACCGCCAACGGCTCCGAACTGCGCGTTCTCGTTCACCCGTCCTGGAACGGCGAGCTGGCCAGCATCGGCGCCGGCACTCGTGAGATCCTCTCGATCCCGACTTCGGGCGAGGGTTCGATCGAGCTGACCGAAGTGCAGATGTCGGATGCTCGTGGCGCGCTCATGTCGACCTCGGCCGCCAAGGCGGTCGTGCCGACCGAGTACGCGTTGCTGCAGAACTATCCGAACCCGTTCAACGCGGGTACGGTGATGTCCTTTGACCTGGCCAACGACGCCGACTGGTCCGTGACGATCTACAACGTCACCGGCCAGACCGTCCGCTCGTTCGCCGGTCACAGCGCCGCGGGACGCGTCAATGTCTCCTGGGATGGCACCACCATCGCCGGCGACCATGCTTCGTCGGGCGTCTACTTCTACCGTGTGGAAGCCAATGGCTTCAGCGCGACCAAGAAGATGACCCTGGTGAAGTAACCGTTCCAAATCGCGCAAGCGATTCACCCCGGGCTGAGCAATCAGCCCGGGGTGTTTTTTTTGATAGGTCCTGTCGGACCTATAGGACCTATTCTGCTCTAACCCTTGAGGTTGCCGATCGGGATCAGGCGGGCGACGCGTGTGGAGATGCCCAAGTCGTGGACGGTGGCCACAACCTCGGAGATGTCTTTGTAGGCGAAACCGGCCTCCTCGGCCAGGCCGGAGAGGGAGGCAGCACGGATGACGATGCCGCGGTCCAGCATCGACTGCTTCAGTTTGTCGCCACGGATCATCTCCTTGGCTCTGGAGCGGGACATGGTGCGTCCGGAGCCATGGAGTGTGGAGCCGAAGGTTTCCTGCATGGCGACGTTGGTGCCCAGGAGGAGGTAGGAGCCGGTTTCCATCGAGCCTCCGACGATAACCGGCTGTCCAATATCGACATAGTCTTGCGGCAGGTAGCCGCGTCCCGGCCCGAACGAGCGGGTTGCTCCTTTGCGATGAACGAGGAGTTTCTGCTTAACTCCATCAATCTCATATTCTTCCAGCTTGGCAATGTTATGGGCGACATCGTAGACAACTTCAAGCCCAAGCGTTATGTCATTCTTGCCGAACACCTTGGCGAATGACTCGCGAATCAGGTGAGTGATCATCTGCCGGTTGGCGAAGGCGGAATTGGCGGCGCAGTTCATGGCGGCGAAGTAGTCGGCCCCGGCGGGATCGGTGAAAGGCGCGCAGGCCAACTCCTTGTCGCCGGTACGGATACCGTAACGACTCATGACTGGCAGGAAGGTCTTCAGGTAGTCGGTGGCGATCTGATGGCCGAAACCGCGGGACCCGCAGTGGACCATGACGCAGATCTGGTCGGGCCGGTCGATGCCGAAGGCGCGGGCCACCCCCCAGTCATAGACGTTTTCCTGTTTAACCACTTGGACTTCGAGGTAGTGATTGCCGGAGCCGAGGGTGCCCAGCTGGTCGAGACCCCGCTTGACCGCCCGATCGGAGACTTTGTCGGGGTTGGCGCCGGGGATGGCGCCACGTTCCTCGGTGTGCTCCAAATCGTCAGAACGGCCGTAGCCGCGTTTTACGACCCAACCCCCACCGGATATCATCACGTCCCGATATTCGCGCTCAGAAAGCCTTAAAACGCCTTTACAGCCTACTCCACAGGGCACACGCGAGTACAACTCGTCCATCAGCGCCGCCAGACGGGGACGGACCTCGGATTCGGTGAGGTTGGTGCGCAGAAGACGCATGCCGCAGTTGATGTCAAAGCCGATGCCTCCGGGCGAGATCACTCCTTGGTCCGGGTCGAAGGCCGCCACCCCGCCGATCGGGAAGCCATATCCCCAGTGGCCATCGGGCATGCAGATGGCATACTTGCGGATACCGGGAAGGCAGGCAACGTTGGTCAGTTGATTGAAGACGCCGTCGTCCATAGTCTGGAAGAGCGTCGATGAGGCCAGGATCCGTGCCGGAACCAGCATCCCGGGTTTGGCTTCAGGCGGGATTTCCCAGACACCGGGACGGACCGGACGTGCCATTTCACGGAGGTAATGGGCGGAAGCTGTTGTCATATATCCAGGACCACACGGGCATGATAGCGGCCATTCTGAATTCCTGCTTCAAACAGGTGCAGGGTCACCGCCTTAACATCTTGTCCCAGCAGATGCCGTTTGCGATCGATGGTTTCGCCGACGATGTGCGCAGTAACTTGCCAGCCATGGGCCTCGCCGCCATCGAAGCTGAAGTCGCGTCCGAAAAGTCCTTCGGTGTCTTTGAGATAGACCAGCTCGCTCAGCCAGTCATACACGAGCGACTCCAGCGAATCGGCGACCAAGTCGACATGGCGTGTCCGACTGGGCATCACGGTGCTCAGATCGACCATGACCCCGGTGGTGGCGACCGCCGCGCCGGCCAGCAGGTCCTGCCATGTGTCCGCCTCGACCTCGAAGGCGACATCAGCGAGGGCCACATCGGGTAAGTATTTGAAATTAAAAGACATTGCCTCGGCGGCTCCGGTGGTTGCGCCGGAGGGCCGAGCCAATGAACATAGCGCGATGCTTTAAGGCAAGTAACCTACGCCATAAACCGGTATGGTCAGGTTTTGGGGTTGCGGACCTTCGAAATGAAGGGTCACGGAGGCATTGTACTCGCCGATCGGGGTTTGCGGGGTGGCGCGGATGAGGATTGCCGCCTCCCCCTTGCCCTCTAACTCGGTGGTGGACAATTCGAAGTGCATGAAATCTTCAAGCGGCGAGGCGATGCTGATCTTGTAGGGCGCCACGCTGGTGTTCTTGATCATCACCACCTGCTCGGACTTTCCCAGGGTGTCGAGGTAAACCATCGCCGGATTGGCGATCATGATCCCTTCGAACATCCCGACCTCGGCGGTGAACTTGAGCTTGTTGGCGGTGGTCAGGGTATCGTTCGTTTCGACCGTGGCGGTCTTGGAGAGCTTCCCCTTGAACCGCCGGGTGTCGAATTTGAGGGCCAGACTGACCGAGTCGCCCGGGGCCAGGCGGTTTTTCGTCAGGGGCACACTGGTGCAACCGCAGCTGGGACGTACTCGGATGATCTTGAGCGTGTCGGTGCCGACATTGTGCGCCCAGTACTTGTGCATGACCGGCAACCCCTCGGGGGTGTAGCCGAAATCGAAGTTCTCCTCGGCAATCTTGAGCTTGGGCTGGGCGGAGGCAGCGACCGCGAACACGAGCATTAAGACACACGACAGCAACAACTTGGAACGAAGCATTCAGTCCTCCCGTAACAGATCCTCAAGCGTTACTTCAAGTGCACCAGCGGGATGGTAGTGACCACTCCTCCGGCGACGATCCGGCAGTAGTATACGCTGGAGGGGCGGTGGATGCTCCATGGAAGTCGGATTTCTCCCGTCGGAGCGGCACCGCTGCCAGAGACGAGTGTCTGGCCGAGGATGTTAACCACGGAGAACGTGTAGGGCGCTGAGGCGTCGGCGAGGGATACGACCAGTTGGGGGCCTTCGAGACGGGCACTGGCCACAGCCCTCTCCCCCGCCGGCTCGGAGGCGGGATCATCGAAGATGCCGCTCGGCGGCCCCTGATCGGGGCGCAGATAGTGGATTTCAACCATCAAGCCGACCGCGTGGCCGATCCAGACATCGCTGCCGCCATCGGCGTAGCCGATCATCGTTGTCAGGTCAGGATTGTACTGGTTGGCGCCCAGGCGCACAAACGCGGCATTCTGCTGCCAATACCCTACCAGCCAATAGGTTGGTCCGGAGTGGATCTGCCAATTGACCGGGGATTCCACCCAGCCGCCGATACGCAGATTGGGGTTTGCGGAAAGAGAGACCGCAGTCGGAATGTCGGCGACCGGGCCAGGTTGATCCACGTTGCCAGTGTGCAATGCCCAAGCGAAAGCGGCGTGAGCCGCCCAAGTTGCCGCGCTGGTGGTGTCGGGCTGGCCTTGGAGGTAGTAGGCGCGGATGGAGGTTATCAGGGTGCCGGCGAGGGCATCGGGGAGGCGTATTGCCACACGAGCGCTGTCGACAGTCTCCGAGACGCTGAAACGACTGTTGATCGGGCCAGTGCCGCAGAACTGGGTGTCAGGAACGGTCTGGGCGGCGGAGACGGTGGCCAGGAAGAGGACCAGGAGGCCGGCGAAGATGGGCAGACGTGGATGCATCCGTGCATCAGACTGCCCCCCCCATCGGCGAGAATACTCCTGTAGTCGAACCGAATGCAACCGGGAAGTCATGGCAGTGCTAATGCGGAGTGAAATTGATGACATTCGTTCTACTCGTCACAAGATTCAGGCAAAATACCACCAAAACGGGTTGATTTAGGGCTTGTAATGACGATAAGAATACTCTGGTATCTGGTCGGTTACGCACAGTCGTCGCTTGGCGAATTTTGTTCAGAAAATCACTAAATCGGTTGACAGGTCGGGCGGGATGGGTATCTTGGGGTCGAGCGTTTGAAGCCGGCGGCGTCACGAACCGCAGGTGACTCTTCGAAATACAATCCCATCCGAACGGTGCTCCCTTTCGCGAGGAAAGGGCGGTAAACCGAGCGGGATGTTTTATTTCCTCCTACCCGTGTCGATTTGGCCGTCATCCATCGCCGCGACTGAGTGAAGTCGCAGTACCAACGAATTCACGAGCAGGCGTATCGGACCCAACTTCAGATTGGTCACATCGTGGGTGATCGACGGTTTGGTCCGGGAGTTTGCGGAAGTCTTGGTAAAGGTCACCGTCGCCGAGAGCGACTCGACAGACAGCCGGAATGGCCGATAACCGGAACATGGCGCCCCGAGGTGGGGGCGACATGGGACGGGGACGGCGGGCGACGGGAAACCTGACGAAGCTTCACATCTGAGTTCTGACTCAGGAGGACTTATTAAATGCACAAAAAACTCTTCATTGCAGTTCTGGCTCTCGCCTTGTTGCTGGCGACCACGCCGGTCTTCGCGTCGGACAGCCCGATCGAGGTCCCGGTCAAGGTCTACGGCAACGGGCTGAGCAAGGCCGCATTTACTCCGACACCCGAGGTCTCGGCCGACCCGTTGGTGACGGTGAACGGCGGACAGAACCGCACGGTACCGGGGACATTCTGCGACGGTTGGTGGCAGGGTGCCTACACGTACAGTGTCGGTGGCTGGTATGCGGGCAATGAGTTCTACGCCGCCTATCAGGATCCGTCGGATCCCGCCCGTTGGAACGGCACCTGTTCCAACTCGCCGTCCTTTGACGTCACGGCAACCAACGCGGTGTTTCGGTTTTCGGCCGGCCCGTTCCCAGCCACCTTTGCCTTCCAGCCGCTGGTCTTCGGCGTGTCCTCCACTGCGGAGTGCGCCATTGCCCCGGCCCCGGTGGCGGGCGGCATTCAGTGTTCTGGTCCGCTGTATAGCCTGACGTTTGGCGCCGCGGCCACCTATCTCTTCAACATGCCCTTCCCGGTCGAGTGCTGCGTGAGCGGGCCGTTCTTCGCCGGCTACTATGCTCCGACCGCGGGCGCGTTGCGTTTGGGCTGCGACGGCGGTTACGCCAGCCCGATGGGCGCCACGTGCGGCGTGTTTAACGATTACGGCACCGGCTGGGACGAATTGTCCAAGTACTTCACCTGGCCTTCTCCGGGACCGTACAACCTCGAGCACATCGTGTTCGCCGAGGGCTACACCCCGGACGATCCGGCAACGCATTGCACGCCAGGCACTTGCTCCTACGAATTCTGGTACACCTGCTCGTCGCCGACCAGCACGTGCGCCACGGATGGCGAAGCGCGCCGTTTCGTGGATGGCAACGACGATTGGTCGACTTACTTCCCGATTCCGTCGGGCTCTCACAGCGGCCGCACCAAGGCCGGCGTTCGCTTCCAAGCGGTTGGCGCCGACACCCTCAAGGAGATCCAGATTCTGCGGTACAATCCGGGCGCTCCGGGTGCCGACGATCTGCTGATCGAGGTGTGGTTGGGTGACGGGCCCCCGTCGCCTGAGTGCGGTCTGCCGACCCCGGGCACGCTGGTCTATTCGACTGTGGTGACGGGCGTTACGACCGTCTACCCGATGATGACGGTGGTTCCGCTGCCCGATCTGGTCTTCGGAACGCTTAACGGCGGACCGACGGTCGACTTCTTTGTAACCTGCGGCGTGGCCGCTGGTGACGGCACGGGCTTCCCGGCCGGTGATCCGGTGACGACGACCGGATGCCTCCCGGCTCCTGACGAAAGCCATTCGGTGCTCTTTTTCCCGAATTACGATGGGACACTTGGACCGAAGTGGCTCTACACCAGCGAGCGGAACTACTATTCCGGCACGCCGGGCGGCAATTTCGAGTTCGTGTGGGACGCTTTGATCTGCCGTGAAGTTCTGCCGGCAATCGAATCAAACTGCGCCTCGGCCGGACCGGACGAGTGGTCGCAGTTTGCCCATGATGCGCGGCAGACCTCGGCCTCGTCCATCAATGTGGGCGATCCCAATCAAGTCACGTTGTCCTGGACGCAGCCCCTGCCACGCGTGACCAACTTCACCAACCCGACGATTGCCAATGACATCGTCTACATCTCTTCCGACCAGGAAGTGCGCGCCTACAATCTGAACACAGGCGCCTTCATCGCCCAGTTGCAGGGCGCGCCGGAGATGGGTTCCTCGAACCGCGGCAACACCACCGTGGCCTATGTCAATGCCCTGGGCCGTGATGTCGTGTTTGCCACTGGCGGATCGTTCAACGCGATTTCGGCGTTGGAGACCAACTTGGAGGCCTCGCCGACGATCTGGTCGAAGAACCCGGGGAACACACCCCTGATCCATCAGAACCGCTTCAACACCTCCAAGGTCGTGGATATTGCCGGGACCTCGGTTCTGTTTGTCTGCACCGAGCCAGCGGCCGGCAACGGCGCGATCTACGCGTTCGACGCGGCCACCGGCGCCCTGTATCCGGGCTGGGCGACCAACCCCGTAATTCTGGACGCGGCGGCCAAGCATGGCCCGGCGGTCAACGGCGGTAAGTTGTACGTGGGCACGGCGATCGGCGGCTCGAACGTGGCCGGTTCGCTGTACCAGATCGATGCCGCAACCGGCACGATCGACTGGAACTTCGTGGGCATCCCGGGTGAAGGATGGCCGTCGGGTGTTTCGACCGAAGGCAACTTCGTCTATGGCGCCACGAAGGACGCCAACAACCTCGGCTATCGCTACAAGATCGACGTCTCCGGCGCGGTTCCGTCCGTGGTCTGGACAAACACGCAGGGTGTCGGCCTGTATGGCACGCCGACGATCGGCCGTGGGTTCGTGTACTTCCCGCTGGACAACCCCAGCTATGGCCTCTTGCAGGTTAGCAAGGACCTCGGTTTGGTGGCTCGCAACTTCGCGGCCGAAAACATCTGCGGCGTATCGGTTTACATGATTCCGCAGACGGTGACGCTGTCGTGCGATGCCTTCCTGTTCGCCGGCGATCGCAATGGCCGCTGGTGGTTGTTCAACGCCATGACGGGGTTGCCCGAGTGGTATCGCGAGTTCCCCTTCATTACCGGCGGAGAGATCGTCAATGGCACGTCTCTGGCGACCTCATCTCTGGGCGACAGCTACGCCGTGGTCGGCATCCGTCAGTTGTTCGGCCTGGGTGGACGTGTTTCGGCGTACAAGCTGAATGCCGGTCCCCGTCCGCGTTTGATCCAGTGCAAGACCGACGAGACGGTTGTCGTTCCGCTGGGCGCCGGCCCGGGGAATCCATACAGCGTGTCCGATGTTTTCATGAACATCGGCGACATGCCGTTGAATATCACCGCGTTGAACATCGTCGATCCGCTCCCGGATGGCATGGCTTCCGCTCGGCGCGACGCGATCAATTTCCGCACGGCAATCAATTCTGCCACAGCGGGATATGATGGCTACACCAACTACCTCACCACCGGCTTCACGAAAGCCCAGCGTCTGGCCGGGCTGACCGCCGACAAGGTCGACGGTGAATTCATGACCAGCGAAGTGGCGGCCATGGCGTCGAACGAGAGTCTGCTGTCGACCCGCAATGACGCGCGCTCGATGGCGGCGGGTGCCGCGATGATCCGTACCTCCAACGTGTTGGTTGGCGGCGCGCCGGTCCCAACGACGATCGCGCCGGCCGGCAGTGCGGGTCTGGACTGGACCTTTGACGGTACCGGTCTGGGGCGTGGCGCTGATGCCAATGACATTGAGCTGACCATGAACGATCCGGATTTCAACTTCGACGGATCGCCGGTGGCTACATTCCACATCCTTTATCAGGGCGGCTGCGTCTTTGCTGAGGACACGCTAACCTTCAACAATGACGGCAGTTACGAGACGGTCTTCAACCACGGCGCCCTCGGCGACGACGGCGGCGACGAGTGGTTGTTCGCTGCTGACGCCACTGGTCCGGGAGCCGACCTGTTTGACGGCACCCTGATTGTTGCCGGCGACTCCGTGGCGGGTGGGACGGCCCCGGACTACGGCGCCCAGATCTTTATGGACATGTTTGGCAACCAGGAGCGTTTCGTGCCGAACGTCGCCCCGACCTCGGGTGCCTGCGGCTTCGATAACGTCACCAACGTGGTCCTCGGCGCCTATCGCGACGGTGGCTGCCCGGGCACGCCGGTTGACATTCATGGGGAGAAGGTCATTGCCTCCTATTCCGACACCAACTTTGCCGCCACGCCGGGGACGCCGGGTGCCGCGATCGGTCTGGATATTGTGATGACCGAAGTGGGCGCCTACGATCCGCTGTATGGCGACTTCAAGTTGATCCGTTGGGAGATGACCAACCGTGATGCAGTCGCCAAGGGCCCGATCCATGCCGGCACCTTCTGCGACTGGGACGTCAACGCCGGGACCGACAACATGGGTATCGTCTCCGACGTGTTCAACGGCTATGCCATCTGGTCGCGTCCGGTGGGCACGATCGCTTATGGCTGGCTCAACCCGAACATGCCGTCGACGTACGCGGGTGTCGATCCGACGTTCGATTCTCCGCACAAGATCTGGATCCTGTCGAACCCGAACGACGTCTATGACCCGGCGCCGTGGGATATGGGCTCCGATTCCAAGTTGCAGACCGTCTGGTCGCAACTGGTGCATGGCGGTCCGCGGGAGATTCACAACCCCGCCACCAACGAGGACAAATCGGGCCTGCTGGTGAACAAGCCGTTCAGTCTCGGTCCGAACGGGTCCGCGGCGATCCATCAGGCGGTCTTTGGCGTTGATGCCTCCAGCAACGATCCGCTGGTCATCGAAGCCAATGCCGCCGACGTGGCCAAGCGTGCCGCCCGCTGGGCGGGCTTTGCGCGCGGCGACGTGAACGATGACGGCGTGGTCGACCTGGCCGACGTTTGCTGGCTCCAGGGTGGCAACTTTATCTATCCGGCTGCCTACTCCGGCGACGTGAACAACGACGGTCTGAACGACGGGGCCGACATCGCGAAGTTGCTCTCGTACGTGTCAGGCAATGCGGCCGATCGGCCGGTCGGCGCCTGGCGGTTCTAAAGGCATCAAGCGTTCCTTCGGGAACGCCGTTCGGCCAAGGGGAGGAAGGCTTCGGCCTTCCCCCCCTTCTTTTTGCCCATTTTTTGTGCAGCCCGTGAGCGGGAGCTTATAGCCGGGATGTGGCAATAAGGCTTAACTCAGACTATATCACACATCCCGGATGGTAAAGCATCGGAATTTTCTTGACAGATGCTGATGCTATCTTATCTTCTTTCCCGAGCGTTTGAAGCTGGCGGCGTCACGAACCGTCGGTGACTCTTCGAAAAACTATCCCATCCGAACGGTGCTCCCTTTCCGCGAGGGAAAGGCGCAAGAGCGACTGGGTTGTTTTATCTCCTCCTCCCGGTCGTTTTCAGCCTGATCCCATCGCCGCGACTGAGCCAAGTCGCAGAACCAACGAATTCACGAGCAGGCGTTTCGGGCCCAACTTCAGATTGATCACATCGTGGGTGATCGACGGTTTGGTCCGGGAGTCTGCGGAAGTCTTGGTAAAGGTCACCGTCGCCGAGAGCGACTCGACAGACAGCGGGAAAGGCCGAAAACCGGAACATGGCGTCCCTGAGGTGGGGGCGCTGTGGGGCGGACGGCGGCTGGCGGCAGGAAACCTGACGAAGCTTCACATCTGAGTTCTGACTCAGGAGGACTTATTAAATGCACAAAAAACTCTTCACTGCAGTTCTGGCTCTCGGACTGCTGTTGTTGACGTCTCCATCGGGATTTGCCCTTGACCATCCGGGTCAGCCGGGCGAGCCCCCGATCAAGGCGTTTGGCGGCAGCGGGAGCAAAACTGGCACACCGATCCTGGGCGCGTCGATTGCCGACCCGGTGGTGACGGTGAATGCGGGTCAAAACCGCACCGTCCCCGGGACGTTTTGCGACGGCCAGTATCAGGGTCCGCTGACCTACGGGATCAGCAACTGGTACTTCGGCAGCGAATTCTATGCCGGTTACCAGGACCCGCAGGATCCGGCGCGTTTTGGCGCGGTCTGTTCGAACAGCCCCTCGTTCGACGTGACGGCAGTCAACACGATCATCGGCAACACCGCCGGACCGTTCCCGTTTACGATCGTGATGCAGCCGCTGGTGTTCGCCGTGGCATCGCCTTCGGCGGACCCGATGTGCACGCAGGAGCCGGCGCCGGTGGCCGGTGGTGCGTTGTGCGCCGGCCCGTCCTACTCGATCACCTGGACGGGAAGCGGGTTCTTCCTTATCAACCTGCCGTTTACGATTGAGTGCTGCCAGAGCGGTCCGTACTACGCGGCGTGGTACTCTCCGACCTTTGGCTCCGGCACGATCCGTATCGGCACTGACGGCGGTTCGGGCGCCGGCCACCACGCCCCGGGCGCCAACTACTGTTCCCAGTGGAACGAGTATGGCTCGGGCTGGTTGGACATGGATCAGTTCTGGGAAGCCAACTTCGGCCCTGGGTTCGATCTGACGAACCTGACCTGGTCGGAAGGCTACACCCCGGACGATCCGGCGACGCATTGCACGCCGGGCAACTGCGCGACCGAGCTCTATTATGATCCGAACGCAGCGATCGACGCGGCCTTTGGGCTGCCGTCGGGCGTGGGCGGCGGGCGCGACATCCTCGGCGTGCGCCTCTCCGCGACCGGTCTGGACACCCTGAACGCGGTCACGTTTGCCATGAATGGCGGCTCGATCGCCGACAAGGCCGACCTCCTGTTGGGCATCTACGCGAACGATGGTCCGCCATCGCCCTGCGGCCTGCCCCGTCCGGCCTTCCCGGGCACTCTGCTGTATTCGGAAGTGATTCCGGAGGCGGCCTGGTCGCCCGGTTTCTTCAATACCTGGGCGCTGACGACTCCGTTTGTTTGGGGCACGCTCAACGGCGGCCCGGTGCAGCATGTGTTTGTGACGCTGCAGGTAGTTCCGGGAACCGGCACGACCAACGGCGTGCTGGGGTCGGGCCCGGTGACGGGTTGCGATCCGTCGTACTATCGTTCCATCGCCCGCTTCCAGCCGGCGTTGAACGAGTGGCGTTACATCGGCGAAGTGTCGGCGTCGCACCGCGAACTGCTCTTTGAGTTCGACATCTGCCGCGAGGAGTTGCCGGCGGTTGAAGTGGATTGCGGCGCGGGCGGACCGGACCAGTGGTCGCAGTTTGCCCATGATGCGCAGCAGACCTCGGCCTCGTCCATCAATGTGGGCGATCCGAACCAGGTGACGTTGTCCTGGACGCAGCCCCTGCCGCGCGTCTCCAACTTCACCAACCCGAGCGTTCACAACGACATCGTCTACATCTCCTCCGACCAGGAAGTGCGCGCCTACAATCTGAACACGGGCGCCTTCATCGCCCAGTTGCAGGGCGCGCCGGAGATGGGTTCCTCGAACCGCGGCAACACCACCGTGGCCTATGTCAATGCCCTGGGCCGTGATGTCGTGTTTGCCACCGGTGGATCATTCAACGCCGTTTCGGCGTTGGAGACCAACCTCGAGGCCTCGCCGACGATCTGGTCGAAGAACCCGGGGAACACCCCCCTGATCCACCAGAACCGCTTCAACACCTCGAAGGTGATTGACATCGCGGGAACCTCGGTTCTGATCGTTTGCACCGAGCCGGCGGCGGGCGCGGGCGCGATTTATGCGCTCGATGCGGCCACCGGCGCGTTGTATCCGGGCTGGGCGACCAATCCGGTGATGCTGGACGTGGGGGCCAAGCACGGTCCCGCGGTCAGCGGTGGCAAGTTGTATGTGGGCACGGCGATCGGCGGCTCGAACGTGGCCGGTTCGCTGTACCAGATCGATGCCGCAACCGGCGCGATCGACTGGAACTTTGTCGGGGTGCCGGGTGAGGGCTGGCCTTCGGGCGTCTCGGTGGAAGGCGACTTCCTCTACGGCGCGACCAAGGACGCCAACAACATCGGCTACCGTTACAAGATCGACAAGTCCGGCGTGGCGCCGTCCGTGGTGTGGACAAGCTCGCAGGGCACGGGCCTGTATGGCACGCCGACGATCGGCCGCAACTTCGTGTACTTCCCGCTGGACAACCCGAACTTCGGCATCCTGCAGGTGAACAAGGACCTCGGTCTGGCGGCGCGTAACTTCGCGGCCGAGAACCTCTGCGGCGTGTCGCTGTTCATGGTGCCGCAGATTGTCACGCTGTCGTGCGACGCGTACCTGTTCGCCGGCGACCGCAACGGCCGCTGGTGGTTGTTCAATGCCCAAGACGGCGGTATTGAGTGGTACCGTGAGTTCCCGTTCATTACCGGCGGCGAAATCATCAACGGTACTGCGCTGGCGACGTCTTCCCTGGGCGACAGCTACGCCGTGGTGGGCATCCGTCAGTTGCTTGGTCTGGGCGGCCGCATCTCCGCGTATCAGTTGAACGCCGGTTCGCGTCCGCGTCTGATCCAGTGCCTGCATGAGGTGACCGTCGAGGTGCCGCTCAACTCCGGCTCCGGCCTCACGCACAGCGAAGCCGATGTGTTCATGAACATCGGCGACCAGCCGCTGAACTTCACGGCGCTGAACATCGCCGATCCGCTTCCGGACGGCGTGGCGGCGACGATCGCCTCGCGCAATGCGCGCGACTTCCGCAACGGCGTACAGGCCGCCTCGGCGAACCTGGACGGCTACACCAGCTACGCGATCGACAATCCGACCAAGCGTCAGCGCCTGGCGGGTGTGACCAACGAGCTGGTGGACGGCGAGTGGTCGGCGACCGAGGCGCGCATGATCGCGGCCAACGAGGAGCTTCTCGCGTCCTCGTCGAGCCGTGACCGCGCGCGTTCGATGGCGGCCGGCGCCAACATCGTTCGCACGTCGAATGTCCTGATCAACGGCGCGCCCGTGCCGACCTCGCTGGCGGCGGGCAGCAACGCGGGTCTCGACTGGACCTACGACGGCACCGGACTGGGCCGCGGTCTCGATGACGAAATCCTCGAGATCGACATGGACGATCCGGACTTCAACTATGATGGCAGCCCGACGGCGTTTTTCACCATCCACTACGTCGGCGGCTGCGCGGATGCCAACAAGCGCCTGCTGTTCAACACGTCCGATTCCACCGTGGCCGGACACCACCTCGAGAACGTCTACAACACGGGCGGTCTGTCCGACCAGCATGGCGACGACCTGGTGTGGGACGGCGATCCGAACGATTCGGAGACCAACCTCTACGACGGCGGGTTCATCCTGATGGCGGACTCGCTGGCCGGACCGGCTCCGGACGGCGGCGCTCGTATCCATGCCGAGTTCTATGATCACACGGATCTGTTCGTGGCCAACCCGGCCCCGAGCACGGTCTGCGGGGTCGACAAGTTCGCCGATGTGCTTCTGGGCGCCTACCGTACCGGCGGCTGCCCCGGCACGCCGGTGGACATCCACGGCGAAATCCTGATCACCGGCTTCGCCGACACCAACACCGCCGCGACCGCCGGCACTCCGAAGGCCGCAGTCGGCACGAACATCGTCCTGACCGAGGTCGGCTCGTACGATCCTCTGTACGGCGATTTCAAGCTGATCCATGTGGCGATCGAGAACCGGGACGCGGTGGCCAAGAACATCAAGTTCGGCGAGTTCATGGACTGGGATGTCACGGCCGACTACAACACCAACGTCGGCGTGGCTTCACCGGCGCTGAACGGGTATTTCATCTGGGATCAGGCGGCTCCGGGCAACGCGTACGGCTTGTTGAGCGTGCGCCAGCCGTCGCTGTATGCGAGTGTCGATCCGACGGCCAATCCGCTGTTGGCGGCGCGCATTATCGACAACCCGTTGACCGTCTACCCCGGCCCGTTCACCAACGACCTGAACTTCCTGTACGGGTACGTCAACGCCCAGTCGGGCTTCACGATTGAAGTGGCCTCGCCGGCGGACAAATCTGCGCTGTCGGTGGAGAGCATCAGTCTGGCCCCGAGCGGCTCGGCGGAACACGCCATGGCCCTCTTTGGCATCGATGCCAGCTCGAACAACGCGGCGACGATCGAAGCCGGCGCGTTGGGTCTGGCCAAGCGCGCCGCCCGCTGGGCGGGTTACGCGCGCGGCGATGTCAACGATGACGGTCTGGTCGACCTCGCCGACGTCTGCTGGCTGCAGGGCGGCAACTACATCTATCCCGCCGCCTACTCGGGCGACGTGGACGCCGATGGCGACAACGACGCGGCGGATATCGCCAAGTTGCTCTCGTTTGTTTCGGGCAACGCGGGCGATCAGCCGGTCGGCGCCTGGCGGTTCTAGTTCGACGCGTTGCGCAAGCGACGCGATGGTTCGACAGCAAGGCGGATGGCGCAAGCCATCCGCCTTGTCTTTTTGCCGAGAGGGCCGGTGACGCGGGGCGGCGAATTGGGTATAATGCAAGACTTATGAGGCGCGATGAAGTCCATGAACGTGTGGCGCAGATTCGCCGTTTGCTGGATGATCTTTGGTTGCTCGACACCGTGCAGGCCGGGCCGGGGGCGGTGATTCTGGCCGGTCAGGTGCGGGTGCCGATTCCCGATTTCGAGATCACGGCCAACGGGCGGCTTCTGGCGGCCGGGTACAAGGATGCGGTGATCGAACCGGTGGCGTCGGTGACCGCGCCGTGGCGGGTGATGATCACGGTCCCGCTGACGCGCGCCGCCGAAGGGATCCCGTGGCTGAACATTGCGCTGTTTTGCGCGACGGTGGCGACCACGATCCTGGTGGGCGGGACGGCATTCGCGTTCTGGTTTCTGGCCATCCTGCTTTTCCATGAGTTCGGGCACTTTGTGCTGGCGCGCAGACACAGAATCGATGCGTCCTGGCCGTACTTCATTCCCGCGCCCAATATTCTCGGGACCTTCGGCGCTCTCATCCGCTTGCGCTCGCCAATCCGCGACCGGGTGGGGTTGTTCGACATGGCGGTGGCGGGACCGTTGGCGGGATTTGTCGTGGCGGTGATTGCGCTGGCGGTGGGGATGTCGATGTCGACGCTGGCTCCGCCGTCGGGCGGAGAGGGCATCTTCCTCGGGGATTCGCTGCTGTTCCGTCTGTTTTCGGCGATCTTCTTCCCCGGCATCGGCGATGAGCAAAACATCATGTTGCATCCGATCGCCTTTGCCGGGTGGGCGGGGCTATTGATCACGATGCTAAATCTGCTGCCGATCGGGCAGCTGGATGGCGGGCATATCGCGTATGCGATTTTTCGCCGCGGGCAACGGTGGCTGGCGCTGGTGACGATGGCGGCGCTGGCGGCGGCGTCGTTCTGGTGGCCGTGGTGGTTAATGTGGGTGGTGATCGGGTTTCTGGTGCGACCGGAGCATCCGCCAACGATGCATGATGATGTTCCCATCGGACGGACGCGCGTGATCCTTGGCATCGTCGCGCTGCTGATCTTTGTGGTCAGCTTCACACCGGTGCCGTTTCGTGTGACGCCCTAACGCAGCGGCTGCGTCGCAGGATGCGGCGTTCGCCGCAGGAATTGCGAAACGGACATGAATCAGACGAATAGAACGGGCCGAGCTGATTTCGGGAAGATGTTGTTGGGGCGCGGGTTGCGAGGAAGGCGCGGCACCGGCGCGGGATTGGCATGGCGGTTGATAGAATCGGTGTGGACCTGTAAGACTCTTCGTCGCAACACCGAGGGAGGTCGGAGTCGAGGGTGGAGTAGAGCTTCTCAGGGATGATTCCTGAAGCCAACGGATGGGCGCCTGGCAATCGACTCCGATCCCGAACACACAAGCGGTACTGCTCTCATAGGTGGGAAGGGGCAGTAGAAGTGAAGAGGGCCTCGAACGGGGACGAGGCCTTTTTCATTTGTAGAGCTTACCCGCGCGCCGCAAGCACCAGATCGGTGGATGATCGGGGTTCATAGGGGGAGCGGTTGATGCCGCCGTAGATGGCGATCTCGGTGAAGCCGGAGGCGTGCAGACAATCGACCATGCGATCACGATCCCAGCGCTGCCAGATATTGGTCACCAGTTCGAGCGGTTCCCGCTCCGAGTCGGCGATGGCGGTGAAGAACAAGCGGCGGTCATCGAGCGGGACGGCATATCGCAGATAGCGCCAGTCGCCGACGACGCGCCGGTTGATGAGGCGTTTGAGACCGAGGAAGAACGGCTCGAAGTTGAGGTTTTGAATCAGGATGTGTCCGCCCGGCTTGAGGGAGGCGCGCAGGCCATCGAGCGATTCGCGCATCGCCCTCTCCCCGTCCAGCCCGATGAAGGCGTTGCCCAGGACGAAAACCGCATCGAAACGGCGCGGGAAGATCGCGCCGGCCGACGGAAACGGCGCGCCGGCGAAGCGCCAGGACTTGCCGGCGGCGCGGGCGTTGTCGAGCGCCAGACGCAGCATTGATTCGGACAGATCTAGCCCGACCGGCTCCACACCGAGGCGATCCAGCGCAAACATCAATGCGCCGCCGCCGCAGCCGGCATCGAGGGCGGCGCGGACATTCCACTCCCGCACCCAGGGTTCGATCATCTGCGCGAGGCTGTCGATACGGCCGGGAAACCCGGTCATCGTGTTGTAGTGACGGGCCAGGAAGGTGGTCGAGTTCATTGCGCGGGGTCGCTCGGTGACAAGGTCAGGTCAGGCGGCTGGCCGGCGAATCGGCGGCTAAGCGCGTTTGGCTTCCAGCGCGAAGCGTCCGGGGCCGCGCGCGAGCAGATGCAACGACAGCAAAAGCAGGAGCGTGTCCTGCACCAACAAACCCCAGCCGGCCTTGCGTCCCGCCGAAGAAGTGGTAAAGCAGCCGCAGTCGATGCTGATGCCGCGGATCAGGGTGGCGGTGACGGCGATCAAGAAGATCACGAGCATGCCGCTAATGAGGAATGATGCGCCCTCGACTTTGGTGCCGAGGATCAACGCGGCGCCGGTGAGCAGCTCAAGCCAGGGCAAGAAGAGCGCGACGAGGTTGATGAGCGATCCGGGCAGGATGCGGTAGTTGCTCACCGCCTTGGCGAAGCCGTCGGGGTGCATGATCTTGTCGAGAGCGGCGTAGACAAAAACCGCGCCGACAATCAGGCGGAAGACCAGAGAGAGCCACTCATTTTTCAAAAGCGCGTTCATAAGTCTCCTCGCATGGGTCAGGCGCCGGGAGGCGGCGCGGCGGCGGTCTCCATCGGCATATTGTTCTCCTGCCATTTGAGCGCGCCGCCGTAGAAGATGGCGACATCGGTGTAGCCGCGGTCGCGCAGGAGCCGTGCCAGAAACAGCGAGAGTTCGCATTCCTCGCCGGAGCAGTAGGTGACGATCTTCTTGTCCCTGGGCAAACGCGGTTCCACGCCGGCCCAATAGTCGTCGAACATTTCAAACGGCAGCAGGACCGAGCCGGGGATGTGGCCCGCTTCGTAATCCTCCGGGTAGCGGGCATCGACGAAGATCACGTTGTCGCGGTCATCGTGGAGGGCCCGTGCCTGCGCGAAGGTGAGAAACGGCGGGTCATCGGGCGCGGCGGAGGCGGGGCGGATGA
>DATMBC010000063.1 GCA_035559435.1 bacterium | reverse complement strand
CACGGCCCGCCTGGGTTTCCCTCGGACTTCTGGCCGTCACGGCGCTGGTCGCGCTGGCCGCATCGTATGGGGACAAGCCGGTGCGGGTGCTTTTGCCCGAGCGCAACATTCTCGATCAGGGAGTCCCGCAGCATGGACGCTACGGCGACCGTTCGGGGGGCATGTTCGGCTTCCTGCCCACCTACCTGGAGAGCACCGGGCACACCTGGCGGCGCGCGGCGATCCGTCGCGAGATCCTCGACTCGATCGATGTCATCTTCATCGCCAATCTGCTGGAGAAGTTCCCCGAGGATGAACGCAACCTGATCTGGGAGTTTGTTGAGCGGGGCGGCGGACTCCTGATTGTGGGCGACCACACCGGCACCGACGCGATCCGTGAGCCGACCAACGACCTGCTCTCCCCCACCGGGTTGGAGCTGAACTTTGACACGGCGGTGCCGTTGCGGCGCAGTTGGGTGGCGGCGAAGTCGTACCTGTTTCATCCGCTGGGGCGCTCGGGCGGCGAGATGGACGCGGAGTTGTGGCTGGGCGCGTCGGTGACCGCCGGCCCCAAAGGGGAACCGTTTGTCGTCGGCCGCGGCGCCTTCTCCGATCCCGGCGACATGAACAACAAGGCGCGCTCCTACCTCGGCAACCTTGCCTACGATCCGGGGGAGCCGCTGGGGGATGTGGTGCTGGCGGCGGCGGCGCATTGGGGCAAGGGCAAGGCGGTGCTGCACGGCGACACGTCGCCGTATCAGAACGGCACGATCATCCGCTCGTACGCGATGATCAACCGCACGCTGCACTGGCTGACCGATGACTCATGGCTGTCGTTCATTGACCGCTGGCGCAGCGAGCTGCTGCTGCTGTTGATCGGGATTGTCGGCACCGTGCTGGTTGTGCTTTCGCTCTCGCAGCCGGTGTGGATGATGACGGCGCTGCTTTTGCCGGCGCTGTCGGTCGGGCTGGGCGCGATGATTGCCGGCGACGGGCAGGCGGAGTGGAAGACGGGGACGTACCGTCAGGCGCTCATCGACGAGGGGCACGGCTCGATGTTCGATCTGATGGCCTGGGAGCCGAAGTCCATCGGCGGCCTGCAGTACAATCTGATGCGCACCGGATTCTCGCCGAAGTTTGTCGATTCGCCCACCGACATGAAGCCGGGCGAAGCGGATTTGTATGTGATCTTTGCGCCGACGCGCCATTTCAGCGGCGAGGAAATCGACGCGCTGGAGCAATTCGCCGAGCGCGGCGGCTGGGTGTTGAGCGCGGCGGGGTGGAACACTTACCCGTATGTGCGCGATCTCTACGACCGTTTCGGCGTGCGGCTGGAGAATGTCCCGCTGGGCGCGGCCGATGGCGCGGCCTTTGGCGGGACGGTCAAGATGGCCGACGCGTACCCGGTGGCCGGCGACGGCGCGGGGATCGAGACGCTGATCGAGGCGTTCCAGACGCCGGTGGCCAAGGTGGTGCGTCGCGGGCAGGGCGGCCTGATCGCCATCGGCGACTCGCAGTTCTTCTACTGCAAGAACCTTGAGGGACAGAACGAACAAGTGGTCATGGAGAACGTGCGGTTTTTCCGCGCGTTGATGGAAGCGGTGTTCCGACCCGGCGCGTCCTAAATGAAGCGACTCTACACCTGGGGTGTGATCCTGTGGGCGATCGGGTGGCTGTTTGTCTGGCCGAATCCCGATCCGTCGGCGCGGACCTTTCTCTGGCTGGCGGGATTGGGGACGTTCCTGATCCTGGCGGCGTCGTGGAACCGCGACGCGGCCGCGCGGAGTTGGCATCCACGGGTGTTGATCGCCGCGGCGGGGCTGGCGGTGTTCGCCTGGCTATGGTTCGATCTCCCCTATCTCGGGCCGCTCCTCCTGGCCGTCGGCGCGGCCACTCTGGTCATCCTCGGACGGACGCCGCTCGGGGCGCGTCTCGGAGAGGGACTGATCGTTGCGGGCAGTGTCGCCCTGATGCAGTTGGCCGGATTGTATCTGTACATGGTCTATGTCGGACCGCGCGGGCATGGGTGCGCGGTCACCAGCGATATCCTGGCCAGCGCGTTCCGCTTGTTTGGCGCCGACGCGTCGGCGCTGCCCGATGGCCTGCATCTGTTTGCCGTTGACCGTCTCTATCAGGTTGTGCCCTCGCTCAACAACATGGGCGTGTATGTCTTCCTGATGATGTTCATGGGGCTGGCGGGCCTGTGCGTCACCGGGAAGATTCGCCTGCGCTCGTTGATCACCGGGGCGTTTGCGCTGGCGGTGTTCATGCTGGCGCGTTACGCGGCGATTGTCCTCTGGGACTACAACCAGGGCGGGATGGCCGACACGTTCTGGAGTCCGAAGATCTTTGCCTGGACCGTGTGGCCAGTCGGGTTCTTCCTGCACGGGGCGACGATCTGGAAGCGTCCGGCGGTGACGCTGCCGGAGTCACGTCAGGCCTCGGCGGGGAAACGGCTGGCGTTCACGGTGGCGCTGGTGGCGGTGGGCACTCTGGCGTGGACCGCCTACGAGGGGTATCACCCGGCCGGCGTGCAGAAGCAGGGGCGGATGCTCATCGACGAGTACCATTCCGATTGGGAATGGACCGAGATGCCGTTTGACACGGTTTGGTACGGCCAGCAATCGACTTACAACTTCTATTGCCTCGCCGAATTCTGGAACCAGCATTACCACGTGCGGCGTCATTTCGACTCGCTCACGGCGGCGGTGCTCGACAGCGTCGACATCCTGGTATTGAAGGTGCCGACGCAGCCCTACTCGCCGGGCGAGATCGCCGCGATCGAGGAGTGGGTCGCCGATGGCGGCGGGCTTTTCCTCATCGGCGAACACACCAACGTGTTCGGGTACGCCACCTTCCTCAATCCGGTGGCGACGCGCTTCGGGCAGCGATTCATTTCCGACATCATCTATGAACTGAAGACCGGCGATTTGAACGTGCATGAACGCCAGGGGATCCTGCCGCATCCGGTGGCGCAGAACATGCCGACGTTCCTGTTCGGCGGGCCATGCACGATGTACGGCGACCTTTCGGCGCGATCGATCATGACCACGATCGGCGTGAAGACGCTGCCGGCCGACTACACGCAACGCAACTTCTTCCCGGAGCGGGCGCAAAGCACGGGGTATCGGTTCGGAGTGTTTTTCAACGCGTTGCAGACGCGGTTTGGCAAGGGACGGATTGTCTCGTTTACCGACTCGACGCTCTGGTCCAACTTCTTTGTGTTCATACCCGGCAAGCCCGAGTTGGCGCTGGGGCTGGCGGAGTACTGCAATCGCTATGATCCCTTCCCCTACTGGCGCATTCTCACCTTCCTGCTGGCCTCCGTTTGCCTGATCGGTGGCGCGGTGGCGGCGCATTCGCTGCGGCTGGAGGGGTGGCTGTGGTATGCCGCGGTCGGCTGCCTGGTGTTTGCCGGGAGCGCGCGCTGGATCGAGCGCGCCAATCGCGCCAGCTATCCCCTGCCGGAGCCGCACACGCCCTTTGCCCAACTGAATTTCGAAAGCGAGCATTCGAAGTTCTTCGTGCCGGAGTTGCGTCTGGCGCGCGAGGCGGACAAGGATTTCAGCACGTTCTTCCTCTGGACACAGCGCGTCGGTGTGGTGCCGCGCAAGTGGCCGACCTTCGAAGAGTCCTTCAGCAAACCGGGCGGACAGATCATCATCGACCCGCAGGGCACGTTTGAGACCGCCGAACTGGAGATGGCGCGTCGGTTTGTCGAGGGCGGCGGGACCCTCTATGTGCTGGACGATCCGACCAACGCGACGCACTCATCCGCCAATCAACTGCTGGCGGGCTTCGGCCTCAGTCTCGATCTGCGCGCGCAGGCGCCGCCAGCGGGCATGACCGACTATCTGCAGCAGGTGTTGTGGACGGCCGGCGGACGGGTGGTGGGCGGCGAACCGATCCTGGCCGGGCCGGACGGCAGCGCGATCTGCGCGCGGGTCAAAGTCGGCGAGGGCCAGGTGATCGCCTTTGCCAACTCGCATGTGTTTGAACGCAAGACGATGGGATACACGGCCATGATTCCCAACCCGACGCAGAACACGATCAGTCAATGGGAATACAGACTGATGACGTATCTGAATTACCCGCCGGTTCATGCGGAGTCCGTGCGCGAGACCCAACCCAACGTGGAGTGAATGTGAACGCAGTGCGCGAGAATCTGTCGGGTGTCAACCCGTCGCTGGTGCTGGTCCTCTGCCTGTTGGTCGGGGGGATCGCCGGTTTCTTTGTCGGTCAGGGCGGGCCGATCGCCTCGCAGGTGACGTTGACCACCGGGGTCGATCCGTCGTTGCTGTCGCCGGTGGATGAGTATATCATCGCCGGTTTTCGCTGTCCCTCGCCGGCCTGCCCGCAATGCGAACTGCGCAACTGCGACTGCGCCGAGGCGCAGACACTGCGCAACCGGGTCAAACAGGAGCTGGGCCAGGGCAAGGATGGCACGGTGATTCGTCAGGAAATGATGGCCCAGTACGGCAATCAATTGAAGATGGGGCCGAATTGATCGGAATAGTGAGAGCGCCGCTCTCGGGAGGAATGCGATGAACGGTCAGAAGGGCGGATCGGTCAATGTGGTGTTGATGGCGGTGGTGGGCCTGTTGATCGGGTTCATCGGCGGGTATTTCGTCGGACAGCGCACCGCGCCGGCGGGCGCCGGGATGGCGGCCGGCGCGGGGACCACGGCGACCTGCCCGCACCAGTTGGACGTCAAGGATCAGTGGATCATCGCCGGGTTCCGCTGCCCGGGGACCGAGGATTCGCAGGTCGCGCTGCTGGGCTGCCACTGCAACGTCGCGCACGCGATCGAAGACCGCGTAAAATCGGAACTGGCCGCCGGCAAGACCGGCCAGCAGATCCGCGATGAACTCATGACGGAGTACGGCGACCGTCTCAAGTTCCGCACATCGTGACGCGGTCGATGCAAGCGTGAGATTTCCTTAGGGGCGCGGCCACCGCGCCCCTATTTTTGCGCGCCGGCGTCGGCGGCATCGGGGTCAAATCCCAGCCGCGGGCGGCCGACATAGTCTGTATGGGGGGCTTGATGGCGCGTCGACTCGTCGCCGTTCTGATCATCTCGTTGTCGTTTGCCGGCGGTTGCAGCAGTTACTGCGCGCGGCCCGGCGGCGGCGGCATGGCCGACATCACCCGGCGCATGCCGATGGATTTTCCGGCGACCTACAAGGGGACTCTCCCCGGCGCCGACGGCGCCGGGATCGACCACTCGCTCAACATCTGGTCGGACGGCGTTTACTTCCTGCGCCAAACCTACCGGGGCGAACCGGAGGCGGTGGCGCATTTCGATCAGATCGGATACTGGGAGTTTTCGAAGGACGGCAAATCGCTGATTCTGCGCAGCAAGGAGGAGACTCCCATTCTCCTCGCCATCGAAGGGAAGAATGTCCTGCGGCTTTTGGACCACGATAGCCGGCCGATCGAGTCATCATTGAACTACGCGCTGGAGCGTCAGCCCGCCATCGACTGGTTTGAGCCACGGGTGCGTCTGCATGGGATGTACACCTACCTGGCCGATGCCGGCCAGATCACCGAATGCCTGACCCGCCTCCGGCTGCCGGTGGCGGCCGCGGGGGACAACGCGGCGCTGGAGCGTTCCTATTCGTTTGCGCGCAGCGCGCCGGGAGAGCCGATGCTGGTGTCGGTCGAGGGACGGATCATCAACCGTCCGCGGGCCGATGGCGCCGGCAAGGAGCAGGCGCTGGTGGTCGACAAGTTCCTGAGCGTCTGGCCGGGCGAGAGCTGCTGGCCGGAAGTGAAGGTGCAGGCGCGCAGCTGCGGGCGGTGAGCGATCATGCGTTCGAAGGTCATTTCCCGAGTATGAGATGTGGAGGGCCGGTCGGTGACCGGCCCTTCCTGCAATGGGTCGTCGATGGAAGAGCAACAAAGATCCCAAGACCCGGCAACGAGCGCCGGGTCTTGGGATGACGAACTTTGCGAATCACGTTGTCTGGTGCGCGGGTGGCAGGTCTGAGACCTGCCCTTGGTCGTTACGGCCAAAGAGCAGGCTCGGCGGAAGCCTCGTCCTCCCGGTTAGATCGCAGACGGAAGACGATCCGCCGCGTCGGATCGCCTTCCGGGTGCGGGGATTCGTCTTGACAGATGTTGCGGGGCCCGGCTTGTTGCGGTTGCACGGGATCGTTGACAGGGGCCGACCACGGAGGGTCTTGCCATGTTGCAGCGCGTCATCAACGTTGCCCTGCGGCCCGGCCAGGAGTGGCCGGTGATCGCGCAGGAAGCGATGAGCACCGCCGGGATCTACACGAAGTACATCATCCCGCTGTCGGCGATCGGGCCGGTGTGCGGGTTCATTTCGGGGACGATCTTCGGGCAGGGGATTCCGTTCACCGGGCTGTCGGTGCGTCCGGCGATCAGCACGCTGCTTTTCATGATGGTCTTCACGTATGTGCTGGGGCTGATCGCTGTGGCGGTGACCGCCTTCATCACGCAGAAGCTGGCGCCCACGTTCAAGTCGCAGGGGTCATTCGTCGACGCCCTCAAGATCGTGACCTTCTCGCAGGCGCCCCACTGGGTGGCATCGGTGGTCACGCTCATTCCGATTCTCGGCATGCTGGCGATCCTGGTGGAGCTCTATGGGCTCTATTTGTTCTACGTCGGTTTGCCGCATGTGATGAAGACACCGGAGGACCAACGGCTGCCCTACATGGGTGTGATCCTAGTGGTCTCAATCATCATCTGGTTTGTGCTGATGGGCTTGCCGGCCATGTTGGTGGGCGGGATGATGGTGGCGCAGGGGTAGGCGGCGCTACGGAAGGGCAGGCTCTCCGCTGCGGCGGATTGCCCTGTCCGCTGAATGGAGAAATCCCCGGGTCGGTGGATTGACCCGGGGATTGTGCAGAAGCGGGACAAGGAGGTGGTATTGCCCCGCACTGTGCTCGCATAAGCTATTACAGTTGAGGCCAGTTATTGTTCCACTCTTCAGCCCCGCTTTCGTCAGTCCTGATTAACACATTGTTCCACAAGAACTTGACCTTAGAACCCAGAGACAGGATCGCCGCGATTTCCTTGTTTTGTGACAGCCGGAAGTAGGCGGGCGAGTAGGGTTTGACCACGATGGTATCGCTGACGGCCAAAGCGGCGGTAGTGGCATTCCAGTCGGTCCAGACACCATCGATCAGGGTGAAGCGGCGTCCGGACACGGCCTTCTCCGCCTTGGCGGCCGGCGCCGTGAGATAATCGGCCTGTGCCGGCGCGAGGTAGTAATCGACCTGCGGCGACGACTTCAGTTTGCTGGCTTCGATGGCAGAGAGGACCTGCGGCGTGCCGGCGGCCAACCCATGGGATTCGAAGGCCCGCTGCGGTGTGGTCATGTTCATGGCGGCCTTCACCTCTTCGGGGGCGGCCAGGAACGACGTGTAGGGCGTCATGATGCCGTAGGTCTTCGACAGCCGCACAACCTCATCTTTGATCTCCGGGCTTTCCCCGGAGACGCGCATCGCGTCGAGCAGATGTCCGATGCGCCGTCCCGCCCACAACTTGGCAATGAACGGGTACTGATCGCGTTTGGGCTTAAAGACCGCGGGGAAGGTGTGATTGACCTTCGTGCCGCCACGGGTGCCAAGCAGACGCACGGTGGTTTCGGCGTCGTTGAGGAAGCGGCCATAGACGACGATCTCGCTGCCGGCGAAGACGTCGGGGAGAGTCGCCGGATACATATCATTGATGACCACCCCCGGCGCGAATTCGAGGCGGCAGTCGGAGAGGACCGGACGGCTCATCTTGCGGAAGAAGTTGGAGACGGCGATTTCGACATCCTCTTCGGGCGCGACATAGGAGGAGAACCCATGGTTCTGTTCCGCCAGATCGTTGAGCAGACCGGCGTTCAAGTCGTAGCCGACACCGAAAGTAAAGATGCGCGCGCGCAGGCCGTTGCGCTCGCGCGCGGCGCGGGTGATGAGATCGGAATTGCGTTCGCCGACGGTGGGCAGGCCATCGGTGAGGAACACCAGATACTTCGGACGGTCGTTGTCCTCGAAGAGCGTCTGCGCGCGGGCCAGGGCGCCATCGATGAAGGTGCCGCCATCGGCGCTGAGTCCCGCGAGGCGGTCGAGGGCCGCGGCGCGATCGGGGCCATCGGCGCGGACCAGATGATCGGCGATGGTTTCGACGCCATCGTTGAACCAGACCACCGCGAAACGGTCTTCGGGATTGAGGCCTTCGAGGCAGAAGCGCAGGGCGTTGCGGGCCTGGACGATCTTCTCCCCTTGCATGCTGCCAGAGCGGTCGAAGCAGAAGACCACATCCTTGGGCAATGTGGCCAGCCCCTCGGCGTTGCCGGGGGCGATGATCCCCATGAAGAAGCGGCCATCTTCGTTTTCGGTGGTCAGAAACTGCGCGGCAATTTCACGGCTGTCATAGGCGCAGAGCAGATGGAAGTCACCGGCCTCGCGCAGGTCTTCCAGATCCCCTTCCACCACGGCGTGATGGGGGTCGGAATGGCGGATGGCGACCTCATGGGTAGGAACGGTGACCGATTTGAGCGTGCCGACGGTGTTGATCTCGATGCGCAGGCGGCTTTCGGCGCGCAGGTTGTCTTCGGCGACGATGCGCGGTGACCAGGTTTCATTGAACAGCGGGAAAACGAAATCGGTGACGCCGAAGTCGGCCACCAGCGGGTGGGTGTAGTAGAGTTTCACCGCGGCGTCCTTGCGAGCTTCGATCGGAAAGATGCGCGCGCGCAGGAGCTGCCGGTCGACATACTCCAGCAGCGCGGGGTCCTGGGTGCGCCGCACGATCGACTCATAGACGCCGCGCGCGGTGACGGCGTCAAGCAGTTCGGCTTTGATCTCCTCGCCGCCGACAAACATCGAGAACTTGTCCACCGCCGCCTCGTGCGGCAGCGGGAAGATCCATTCCCCTTCCAGGTCGCGGTTGGAGGAATTGTGATAAACGCACTCGACCGAGACTTCGGCGGCGCGGTCGGTCAGCCGGACATCGACCGTCTGCTTGACCAACTGAACGGTGTGACGGGGGAAGGTCTGACCGTCATGAGGGGTGATGACAATCATGCCGGATGCCGGAACGGCAACAAGCAACGCCACGGCGACGGCGCATGCCACAAGCGGACAGCGGCGGATCATGGACTGCCTCCTTTCGTGCGCGGAGGACGGGGTGCACTGCGTCTGTTCTCTGCCCGGTTTACAGACGAGGGGGCGGGAATATTCCGGATTTTTTGCCATGCGAAAATAAAGTCGGGATCGGGCGGGAAAGTTGGGGAGCGCCCGGAACGGGGAATGAGCGGCGGGGTATGAAGTGGATTCGATTGTCGTGAGCGCGTACGGGCGTATGCAATACGCCCCTACTGCGGCATGAATTCTGGATTGGGGGAGGGCGAGCGTGGGGAGCAAAGGGCTGGAAGCCCCTTGTCCGGCGGATGGGAAGCTGAGCCGTAAATGACAAGGCCGCCGGACCTTTTCGGTTCGGCGGCCCTGGGTGATGCGGGAATGTGATTACGCTTCGGCGGGGGTTTCGGGCTCCGCCGGGGCTTCCGGCTCGGCGCTTTTGACCGTAGCGGTTTCGCCCACGGTCGCGGCGACGGTCGGATGCGCTGCCAGGTAGGCCTCGAGTTCGGCGCGGTCGCGATCCTTGTAGTAGGCATCCACCGACAGCACGATGCGGCGGTTGGTCGGATCGAACTCGATCACCTTCAGCCCGAGGATGTCGCCCAGTTTGAAGGCGTCTTCGGGCTTCTCCAGGTCCTTCTTGCCGAGTTGATTGAGCGGGACAAACCCCTCGACATCGCCGTCGACTTCGACCACGACGCCGCGTTCGAGCATGCGGACGATCTTGCCCTGCATCTCGTTGCCGACGCGGAAGCGCTCGTGGAAGTTCGGCCACGGATCATCGTGCACCTGCTTGTGGCCGAGCGAGATCTTGCGGTTTTCGACATCGATGTTGAGGATGACCACCTGCACCAGATCCCCCTTCTTCATGATCTCGGAGGGGTGCTGGACGCGGCGGGTCCAGGAGAGGTCGCTGATGTGCACGAGGCCATCGATGCCGTCCTCAAGCTCGACAAAGGCGCCGAAGGCCGTCAGGTTGCGCACCCGTCCCTCGTGCCGGGTGCCGATCGGGTAGCGCTGCTCGACGGTCGACCAGGGATCGGGTTCCAGCTGCTTGATGCCCAGCGAAATCTTCTGATGCTCGCGGTCGACGTTGAGGACCATCGCCTCGACGGTGTCGCCGACCTGCACCAGCTTGGAGGGGTGACGGACATGATGGGTCCAGGACATCTCGGAGATGTGCACCAGCCCCTCAACGCCCTTCTCCAGCTCGACGAAGGCGCCGTAATCGGTGATCGAGACGACGCGTCCGGTGACACGGGAGCCGACCGGGTATTTGGATTCGATGTTCTCCCACGGGTGGGCGGTCAGTTGCTTGAGGCCGAGAGAGATGCGGTGGGTCTTGGCGTCGAAGTCGAGGATCTTGACGTCGATTTCGTCGCCGACCGAGACGATTTCGGAAGGATGACGGATCCGTCCCCAGGACATGTCGGTGATGTGCAGGAGGCCGTCGACGCCGCCCAGATCGATGAAGACGCCGAAGTCGGTGATGTTCTTGACGCGACCGCGGCGGATTTCGCCGGCGGAAATCTGCGTCAGGACCTTCTCGCGCATGACATCGCGCTCGGTTTCGAGCACGACGCGGCGGGAGACGACGATGTTGCGGCGGGTTTTGTTGAGCTTGATGATCTTCATCGGCAACGTCTGATTCAAAAGCGAGTCGAAGTCGGGCACCTGGCGCAACGCGACCTGCGAGCCGGGCAGGAAGGCCTCGACGCCGAACAGATCGACCACCAGCCCGCCCTTGATGCGGCGGACGATGCGGCCATCGACAATCGCGCCCTGATCATGGGCGTCGCGGATCTTGTCCCAGACGCGCAGGAAGTCGGCCTTGCTCTTGGAGAGCACCAGCTGGCCTTCCTGGTCCTCGACCGCCTCGAGGAAGACCTCGATCTCCTGGCCGACTTTGACGTTGAGCGGCTCGGAGAATTCGGTGATCGGAATGGCGCCTTCGGATTTGAAGCCGACGTCGACGATGACGACATCGCGGCCGACGGCCTGGACACGTCCCTTGACAACTTCGCCCTCCTTCAGTTCGGAGATGGTGGTCTGGTACATCTCCTCCATGCGGGCGTCGTCATCGGGGGTAAACTCTTCATCGTCGAGATCGGGGGCGTAGATCTCCTCCTTCTCGGCGACGGCGGCCATGGCCGGGGCCTGGTAGCCCTCTTCGGCGCGGCGCAGGGACTTGGTCTTGCGGGTCGAACCGGCGGCCAGACCTTCGGTCTTGACCTCGGTGACCTTCTTACGGGTACGGGCGCTCGGGGCGGCGGCGTCGGTCTTTTTGGCGCGGCCCTTGGCGGTTGTGCCTTTGGCCTCTTCGGCCTCGGCGGTGGTCTTGGTGGATTTGGTTGGCACTGAGGTGGATCCTCCAAACATGGATCAGCATTCGCCCGTTAGGGCGGCGTTTTGCGGAAAGCAAAAAGCCCTCTAAGATGGGGCATAGACGCGATCCAGCCAAGCGGAAAATTGGGACGGGACAAGGGGGTGAAGGCCCTTTGGCCGGGGAATGGGCACAGAAACGATTCGGGAGGGCGACGCTCCTGCGGAGCCGCCGCGGATTGTGGGCGCGATGGGTGGCGATGCGCGGATCCGTGTGGGGGAAGGGATCGGACGTGGATGTTACTGGGCACTCATGCGGCGGCGGCTCACCGGGAGGCGAGCCCTCCCGGGGGCGGCATGGTGTGTCGGTTGATGGCGTCAGGCGATTGAAAGCCCCGCGGCCTGGCGTTAGAGCTGGAAGAGGTATTGGACCTTGAGGAAGAATTGGCGTGAGGCCAGCGACCAGTCGGTGGTGTCGGAATCGCCATCGTCGGCGGCGAGGTCATCGTAGTTGTGGGTCGAGCCCGCGTAGACCATGGAGAACGAATTGACGCGATAGGTCACCAGCGGATCAACCTGCCAGTGGCGCTCGGCGCAGGGGTCGGTCCAGTCGCGGCTGTCGACATACTGGACGATCACGCGTCCGGAAAGGCGCCGTGTGAACTGATAGGTGAGACGGGTGCGCGCCACGGTCTCGCGGTAGAGACGTTGGTCGGTGTCGGGGTTGGCGCTGTGCACGTACTGGATGGAGTTTTCAATCAGCAGTCGGTCGCTGGGCTTCAGATCCAGCGCGGGCTCGAAGGCCAACTCGCGTCCGCGGACGCGCGCGCCGCGGGCGATCTCGTCGCCGTAGGTGATCTCCGTGCCGAATGCCAGCAGGTTGCTGGGACGGCTCTTGCAGGCAAAACCCACGTTCCACATGTTGTCAAACCAGAGGTCGCGGTAACGCTCGCTGCCGTGGGCCCCGGCGACGACGAGCAGAATCTGCGCCCACTTCAGCGTGGAACCAACTTCCACTTCAACTCTCTCCGCCTTGCGCCGGCCGTTGAAGTTCCACTGGCGGTAGAACGAGACCTCGGGATACCAACGCGTGAGCGGGCCGTGTGTGGGGAAAAACTCATAGCCAAACGCCGCCTCGGCCTTGCGCTGGTCGTTGGCGGGCTCGAAGCCGTTGTCGGCGCGGAAGGACGGGCTGCGCTCGCTGTAGTAGATCTCCGATGAGAAGTGCCGTCCGGAACGCTCGACGCGGGCGTGAAGCGCATGGCCGGTGAACGACTCACCATCGAAGGCGGCGGTGTGACGGCCGTTGTCGAACCGGAAATCCCCGAAGGAGGCGCTCATCGCCGAATCGTCGGGTTCCTCGGTGCTGGTGCCGACGATGTGCAGACGGAACTGGTAGTTCTTGAGGAAGCGAATTTCGCCGTCGATCCCGGCCAGGGCGCTGTGGCCGCCGCCGTCGAGGTGACGGTCGGTGGCGACCAGGCCCACATACGAATCGGTGCCGAAGGCGCGGCGGGCGCGCAAGATGTTGGAGACGCTCTTCGGGCTGAGCCGCGAGGGGACGCTGCGACTGAACTCCTCGAACGGCACGATGATCGGCGAGTGCTCATCGTAGGCGGAGAGGTAGCCGATGCTCAACCGGTTTAAGCGGCCGACCAGCTTCACCGCCGCCCGGGGATCGTTGATCATCCGGGTGTAGACGGTGCGAAAGGGCGTCAGGAAAAGATCGCTGCCCTCCTGGAAAAACGGCCGCCGTTCCGGGTAGTCGAGCGCGAAGGCGGAGTTGACATCGATCTGGGCGGCGTCGGACTCGATCTGGCTGAAATCGGGATTGACCGTGGCTTCGACGGTCACGCCGGAGGTGATGGCATATTTGCCATTGAGGGAAAGCTCGCCGTCGGGATCGGCGTTGTCGACGTGGCCGGTGACGTCGTTGCGCAAACCGCTCTGATAGCCGATGGCCGACGGCAGCAGCTCGATGCCGCGTCCGGGCACGATGTTTGCCATTCCCTCCACCGTTCCCCACTGGCAGGGCCAACAGGGTTCATCGCGATCATACTGCGCCCAGGAAAACTGGCGGCGGACCTCGCGGGGATAATTGCGCCAGAAATCCATCCGCCATGACTGTTGCGGTGCGGCGGGGAACCGCAGACTGGCGAAGGGAATGGCGACCTCGACCTGGTAACCGCTGTCGGTCATCTGACCGGCGCTCTCCCAGATCATGTTGTATCCCTCGTCCTCGCCCCCTTCGCGCGAATAGAGCAGGTCACCCTGAATGCCATAGGGATTGATCATGAGTTCATAGGCCCAGGCGGCGTCGCCGTAGGTGTCAAGGAGGATGCCGACATTGTCGTCGTCCCAGATACGGTCGCGCTCGCAGAACGAGGCGCGCACCTGCCGGGGATCGTCCTCGCAGACAAAGGCGACATAGAACCGGCTGTCGTCATAGGTGACCAGGGCCACGGTCGCCACCGGCGGCCGGGTTTGATCGCCCGGCTCGTGTTCGACAAAGCTGGTTGCGCGCGCGGCGTTGCGCCAGCCGGCGTCATCGAGACGTCCATCGAGTTTGATGTCGCCGACGGCGCGGGTGATGGCCAGGCGCGGGAGGCGTTGCGGAGTCCAGGATGTCTGCGCCGGGGCCGGCGCGGCGGCGAGAATGACGATGATTAGAAGCGGCCAGAACGGGATCAATGGCCGTCGAATGACTGGATACGGGTTCAACATGCGGGCCTCGTTGGCGAACGTTGCCGGCGTCCCATTGCCGCCAGCGGATGTAACCCAAGTACGGCCGACGTTGTGACAGGTTTCACATTTGCGAAGACAGGGCCGGACAATCTGTCAAATCTGCCGACCCGGGGTCAGGATTCCGCGGCCAGTGCGGTGGCGCGGTCGTGTTCGGGATCATCGGACAGGGCGCAGATACGCTCCATGATCCGGCGGGATAGTCGACGATATCCGTCCTTGTCGTCGGCAAACGAGAGGACTTCCGAGACCGGAATCGGATCGCCAATACGGACGCGCAGACGTCCCCAATGGAAGAGGCGGCGCGCGAGCTTGTGGGAGCCGGAGATATAGACCGGCACGACCGGCACCGCCGCCAGACGGGCCATCATGCCGATGCCGGGTTTGGGTGGCTGCATCTGCCCGTCGCGCGAGCGGGTGCCCTCGGGGAAGGCGACCACCGGTCGATTGTCCTTCAGCAGGCCGATCACATGGTCGATGGCGGCGCGGTCGACCACGCCGCGGCGAATCGGGCGGGCGTTGATGGTCCAGATGAGTCTGCCGAAGAGAGGATTCTTGAACAGTTCCGCCTTGGCGAGGAAACCGACTTCGCGGGAGACCAGGAGCGCCAGCAGCGGCGGATCGAACCAGGAGCGATGATTGGCGCAAAGCAGAAACGGCCCGCTCGGCAGGTTCTCACGGCCGGAGAACCGCGGCCACCAGAGCAGATGGTAGACGATTCGGGCAACGGCGAGTATGGTCCGGTAGATGGGGCGCATGGTCAGGCCCAATGCCGCGACCCGATGGCGATCAGGACAGACGGAGACGGTCTTTGCATATGCGGTAGGCCCGCTCGACCTGGTCGGCAATGGTCAGGTTGGAGGTGTCGATGACGATGGCGTCATCGGGGATGCGCAGCGGTCCGACGGCGCGTTCGCGATCGGCGCGGTCGCGACGGTCGAGTTCCGCCTCTTCCCTGTCGAGTCTGTCCTCGGAGGCGGCTTCGGCGCGCTGAGTGATACGGCGGCGGGCGCGTTCCTCGAGATTGGCATCCAGATAGATTTTCACATCGGCATCAGGGCAGACCACCGTCCCGGTGTCGCGTCCTTCCAGCACCACGTTCCCGTCCTGCGCGAAGCGGCGCTGCAGCGCCGCCATGTGGCGGCGGATCAGCGGGTGCGCCGCCACCGGCGAGACCATTTTATCGATCTTCGGATCGCGGATCGCGTCGGTGATGTCATGCCCGTCCAGTAGAACCCGCGGACGGTCATCGCCGGGGTGAGGCGGGGCGAAGGCGAGATGAAGACGGTCGAGCAACGCCTGCACCTGTCCCTCGTCGCCCAGATGGGTGCCGAGGCGGTCGCCCAGCAACGCGGCGGCGCGGTACATCGCGCCGGTGTCGAGATACGAAAATCCCAGACGCGCGGCGAGCAGGCGGGCGGTGGTGGACTTGCCGGAGCCGGCGGGGCCATCGATGGTGATGACGGGTCCGCGGGCTGAGCGCATGGGCGGAATGTCGGGCACGCCGCAAGTTAATTGGCGGTACTGGCTGGGTCGAGCGGGAATACAGCGGTCACGGTTCAACCATCCGATAATGGTCAAAGCGCAATCGTTCGGGGTATTCGGTGGTTTCCAACCAGATCCGAACATCCGCGGCAGAGCCCGGCAGGTGCTTTTCGATCATCGCACGGAATTGCCCGATTGAGGTCACGCCGGCACAGAACAGATCGGCGGTAAAATCGTCAAACCGCCGGCCCATGCGCGCACGGAGGAAGTTCAGAAACAGCAGGGCGCGGTCGCCGAGCACGAAGCCATCCTTGTACGCGGGCAGATCGTCGGCCGTCAGAGTCAGCAGCGGCTTTTCGGGGGGCACCGGTCGCCCACGGCGGTCCTTCCCGGTCGCGCGGCGATCGAGGTAGAGTTTCTCCATCCATCCGACAAACCGATTGTAGAACTCGGCGCCCCGTTGCTCGGCGACGCAGGGAAGATGGAAGTAGCTGGGGAAGCCCTCGACCGCTAGGCAATAGAGGGAATCGTCGCGGGGGACGTCGAGTCGAACGTAGGAATGCACGAGTTCATGGGCCAGCGCCCGTTGGGCATTCTCGTCCTCGCTGAAGACGCGCCAGGTCGATTCCATCAGCCCGGTCACGCCGCCGCTGGCAATGTCCCCGTAGGGCGGCATTTGGACGACGTAGTGAACGGCCGCGGTGTCGGGCGCGCGATATCGGGCGGCGTACCGATGGCAGAGGAGCTGCGCGAAGGCCAGGATGGAGCGCGCAGCATCGGCGGACGCCGAATCGGGCAGATGCAGAATCTCGAATGCTCCGCCGCGCAATATCTGGAAGGGGCGTGCCGTCAGCTGGGCCGCGAAGAGGCTAGTGTTCGGCGCCGTCCATTCGGTAATCACGGTATCGCCGACGGTCCGCGCGCCTGTTCGCGCGCCGACGAAGACGCCGGTAAACCCCCGCGGCAGACGCACGGTGACTCGATCAAAATCGACATCGTAGTCATCGGCGCGGGCCGGCAGAAAAACCGGAAACCACAGGGAGTAGCCATAGGCGCGCAGAAAGACGCCGCCCTCATCGATGCGCATGTAGTCGGACGGCGAACGGGACTGCGAACGATTAAACAACCCTGAGTAGGCGATCGTCAGCGATTGCGGCATTGCGCCGGCGACCGGGATCGTGATCTCCCGCGCGATCAATGAGTAATCAAAGTCGTAGAAGACCGGCCGCTCAGACGGAACGGTCGGGACGCCATCGACCAGGACACTGTCAACGGACAGTTCGCCGTGCAGGTAACATCTGACGCTGTCCCCGACAGAGTCGGACGGATTGAACCGAACCACGGCTTCGCCGCGCATCGTGGCGGCGGCCGGCGCAAAAGCGACATCCAGAGTGTAGGCGGCCACACGCGGGCCTTGCGCATCAGCCAGAACCGGCATGCTCAGGACCATGCCTACGTATAGGGTGATCAGGCCACAGATCCCCGGCATCATTTCTCCTCTGTCTGGTGTGGACATGCGAAAGATTTCCTCCCGGGCCCCGGACGCGCGAGCGCCATCTGTCAAGAGTCAGACGTGGGAAAGCGCCGGGAGTTTCACTCCGGTAGCGGGGCGACCGTTTCGGCGAAGGCCGTCGAGGATGATAAGAAATCAGGAGAATTGCGGTGGGCGTTTGTCGAGGAAGGCGGCGATGCCCTCGGCAAAGTCGGCCGAGCGGAAGTTGAGCAACTGGAGGCGGCGTTCCAGGTCGGCGGTCTGGTCGAACGTCTGGTCCCAGGTGGCGTGAATGGCCTGTTTGTGGCGGGCCAGCAATGCGGCCGGGTAGGCGGCCAGCTTGCGCACGAACGCCCCGGCCGCTGCTGTCAGTTGGTCATCGGGCCAGACCTGGTTGGCCAGCCCCATGCGCAACGCCTCCTCGGCGCCGACCGGTTCGCCGGTAAAAAGCATCTCCAACGCCCTGGCGCTGCCGACGAGGCGGGGCAGCAGGTAGGTGCCGCCCCAGTCGGGGCCGAGGCCGAGACGGACCAGCGGGGCGCCGAAACTGGCGCTTGCGCCGCAGAGGCGCAGATCGCAGGAGAGCGCGATGAAGAATCCGCCGCCAAGCGCGGGGCCGTTGACGATCGCGATGGTCGGCTTCGGCGAGTTGCGCATCAACCCGACGATCGCCTTGCCGTCATCGAGCAGACGGACAAACCCCTCCTCGTCGTTGGCCGCCTTCAGCTCGCGCAGGACGTTGATGTCGCCGCCGGCGCAGAAGGCGTTGCCGCGTCCGGTCAGGCAGATGACGCGGACGGCCGGGTCGCGGTCGGCGCGCTGGAGCGCCGCCAACAATTCGCCGCGCATCGCCGCGGTCAGCGCGTTGCGCTTGTCGGGATTGTCGATCACGACGGTGGCGATCCCGCCGGCAGTCTCAAGATGGATGCGACCGGATAACATGGCGATTGGACCAATTGGTCCGATGGGACCCGTGCGATGTCAGACCCCGTACCCGCCGGAGACCTTGATGTTGCTGCCGGTCACATAGGCGGCATGCGGCGACAGGAAATAGCGGATAGCGCCGACGATGTCCTCGTCGCTGCTGAACCGTCCGGCCGGGATCACCTTGCGCACATCCTTGGGCAGATCGACCGAGGTGTAGTGCATCCCCGGCGAGACGGTGTTGATGGTGATGCCATCGACCATCGCCACTTTGGCCAGCGACGAGGTGAACGACAGAAGCGCGGTCTTGGCGGCATGGTAGGCGGCGGTGTCGGGGATGCCCTGCAGCCGGTCGGCGAAGACCCAGCCGATGTTGACGATGCGTCCCTGGCGGTGCATCCGCATGATCTTGGTGGCCAAAAGCGAGAGGCGCGCCGCGGCGGAGAAGTTCGACTGAAACATCTCGCGCAGCGTGTCGGTCTTCATCGACAGGATCGGGCCGCTCCAGTAGTCGCCGATGTTGTTGATCAGGACATCCCAGCGGCGGTATTCGCGGACAAAGTCGCGGGCTATCTCCTCGGTGGTATCGACATCTGTCAGATCGGCCTTCCAGTAGGCGGCGCGCACGCCCAGTTTTTCGCATTGGGCGCAGACGGATCGGGCGGCGGCTTCGCTTTTGCGCGTGACGATGCCGATATCGTAGCCGTCTTCGGCCAGCGCCAGCGTGATGGCGCGTCCCATGCCTTTGGCGCCGCCGGTGACCAGGGCGGTCGGACGTTCGGATGCCTTGCGGGCCATCAAGGTTTCTCCAGTAGCATCGCCATGCCCATGCCGCCGCTGACGCAGAGGGCGGCCAGGCCATAACGTGATTGGCGTCGGTTCATCTCGTGAACCAGGGTGACGACGATGCGGGCGCCGGAACAGCCGATGGGGTGGCCGAGGGCGATCGCGCCGCCGTTGACGTTGGTGCGTTCCATGTCCAGATGCAATTCGCGATCGCAGGCGATCACCTGCGCCGCGAAGGCCTCGTTGAGTTCGATGAGGTCGATTTTCGCCAGTGGAATGCGTGTGCGTTCCAGCAATTGCCGGATGGCCGGGACCGGCCCCAGACCCATGACCTTCGGGTCGACGCCGACGACGGTGTAATCGACAATGCGCGCCTGCGGCGTCAGGCCATGCTGTTGAACCGCTTCGCCCGAGACGATGAGCATGGCGGCGGCGGCATCGGTGATCGCCGAGGAGTTGCCGGCGGTGACGCTGCCGTGGTCCTTGAAGACCGGCGCGAGTTGGCGCAGGTCATCGCGGGTGGTCTCGCCGCGCACATGCTCGTCGGTCGAAAACGGGATCATCCCCTGCTTGCGGTCGGCCACCATCACCGGAGCGATTTCCGTCTGCCAATGCGCCCGCGCGGCGGCGGCGCGTTGCTGGGAGCGAAGCGCGTACTCGTCCTGCTCGTCGCGGGAGATCGCATACCGTTCGGCGAGCGTCTCGGCGGTGCGTCCCATGAGTTGGTCGGCCAGCGGACAGAAAAAGCCGTCCTGGTAATTGCCGTCGAGGAGTTCACCGTGGCCGAGACGGTAGCCGAAGCGCGCGCGGGTGAGCAGATAGGGTGTGTTCGACATCGACTCGGTTCCGCCGGCAAGGACCATGTCGGCGCGTCCGAGACGGATCGCGTCATGCGCCAGCGCGATGGCGCGCAAACCGGACGCGCAGGCCTGATTGATGGTGGCGGCAGGGATGGTATCGGGCAGTCCGGCGCGGATGGCGATCTGTCGCGCGGGGTTCGGACCGCACCCGGCCTGGCGGGCATGGCCGATCACGGACTCGGCGATCCCGCGTGGATCGACGCCGGCACGCGCAATGGCGGCCCGGGCGGCGGCCACGCCGAGTTCAACGGCGCTGAACTTGGCGAGGGTTCCGCCAAAGCGTCCGATCGGAGTGCGTGTGGCGCCAACGATGTAAACCGGGTCCATCCCTCTTCCCTGTCTGCCTGTGCTGATACCGTCGCCGTCGGATGCCGGCCCATGGTGGCGCGAGTATAGCACATGGCGGGGTTGCGAACAAATGCGGAGATGGGGCGGGGGATTCGCGCCGGACGGGGCGGGAAAAAGATTGCTTCGCCGGTCCGGCGGTACGCCGGGCCGGCTCGCAATGACGGCACTTTCCTCATCGACCACCCTATCGTCATTGCGAGGAGGAGTCGCGCCGTAGGCGCGACGACGACGAAGCAATCTTTTTTGGCGCGGTGATGCGTCAGATGATAGTCAGCCACGCACGCGACGGTCGCTGACAGTCAGATGGTGGCGGAGTGACACGGTTCGGGCGTTTCCTCGGATGTGCGCGGCGCGAGCGCGCCGTGCTGTCCGGGAGGCACCGTGAAGCGATGGGGTAATGAAACAGTGATCGAACGGGGGGTGCGTGGGGCGGTGGGGCAGTTGCGCGGGCTGGAGCGGATCGTGATCGAGGGATACTATTTCGATGGCCGTTCGCTGGGACAATTGGCCGAGCGTGAGGGCGTCTCGCTGAATCGCATGGTGCTGGCGCAGCGTCAGGCGTTCCGCGCGTTGCGCACCGCGCTGGCGCCGCTGGTGGCGCGCTTGTATGGCATCGGCGCGGCCTCGGTGGCGGGATGCCCGATTTGCGCGGCGCCGTGGCGGGAGGACGCCGAAGCGATCATCGACGGGAAGACGCCGGCAACTACCTGGGGCCAGATCATCGCGCGGCTGGAGCGGGCAACCGGCTTCCGCGTCCGCAGTCCGCAGACGCTTCTGGCCCACCAACGCAAACACCGAATCTTTATCGAGGAAAGGAGCGCCGATGCTGGTGCCGAATCTGCGCGGGGAACATGCGCTGAAGCTTTTTATCTCCACCGAACTGAAGTCGCATCTGGAGACGTTGTCGCAGCGGCTGGAGCGTCCGGTGGCCGATGTCTGCCGGATGTTGATGTGGATGGGGCTGCCGATGCTGGAGGGACTGGATGAGTCGCGGCGTCGCGGCATCCAGTTGTGCACGCTGTGGGAGGAAGCTAATGCGGATCCACCATCCCGGCGCTCAGTGTCAAAAGATGCGACAGGAAGCCGGAGAGGGTCCTGAGGGCATCGCGGCAGGCGCCGGGCGAGCCGGGCAGCGCGATGATGACGCTGCCGCGCCGCGCGCCGACCAGAAGCCGGGTCATCGGGGCGCGGGGAGTGGAGCCGCGCGCATCGTCAAAGAGGGCGTTTTCGATCCCATGGTAGCGACGGTCCAGCAACGGCAGGATCGCCTGTGTGGTGACATCATCGGGGGTCGGGCCGGTGCCGCCGGTGAGAACGATCAAGGCGCGCTGGTCGAAGTCCGCCAGGCGGATAATGGCCTGTTGAATGGCCAGTCGTTGATCGGGAATGACGCCGCCATCAGCGACCTCAAGCCCGAGCGCGGCCAGTCCCTCGCGGAGGATGCCGCCGGAGGCATCCTGACGATCGCCGTTGGCGATGCCGGTGGAGACAGTCACGACGGTCGCGGTGCGTGGCATGAGGAGAAATTAAGTCGCGGCGGGGCATCTGCCAAGCGGGTTGCGGCGATCCGCCGGTGGGGTTGACACCCCGGGGGAATGCGGTATCTTGCGTGGCAGGAAGCGGTTGGCGGCGGTCCCTCACCGCCGGATGGCCGTGGAATCGTTGTGAGGTCTCATCGAGCGGTCGCAATTCCGGCCGAAAATAAGAAAGGCATCGGTGCGGGCTGCCGGACGGCGGCCGGCGATCAAAGGTGGGTGTGATGCAGTTGGCAAAATCCCGCAGGTGGATTTGGGGAGTCTGTGCGGCCGGGACGTTGACCTTGGCGCTGGTCTTCAACGCGTATTCGAGCGCGCCAAGCCGTCAATTTGTGCGCACAAAGAAGGATCCGGTCATCTCCGCGTGGGCGGCGGCGACCACCGCCGCGCATCTGCGCGCGGGCCGTGCGCGGGTGTGGGTGTTCTTCACCGACAAGGGATTCTACGATGAGCGCGGCATGATGGCGGCGGCGCAGGGCGCGGTGACGTTGCCCGAGCGCGCCGCGGCGCGTCGCGCCAAGATGGGCCGCGACCGGGTGATGTTTCTCGACATGCCGGTGCGCCAGGAGTACATCGACCGTGTCGCCGACCTGGGCGGGACGTTGCGGCGCGCCTCGCGCTGGCTGAACGCGGCCTCGTTCGACATCGATCCGGGGCAACTGGACTCGCTGTCGCGCCTGCCGTTCGTGTATGAAATCCGCCCGGTGGTCGGATTTCGCGGCGGCGCGGAGACGCCGGAGTCGGAGGAGACGGCAGCGACAGGCGGCGAACGCATGTCCGGCATCGCCGACATCCTCAACTACGGACGGTCGTATCGGCAGAACTTACAGATCAACGCGTTGGCGGCGCACACCGCCGGGTACCGCGGGCAGGGTGTCCGCATCTGTATGCTCGACACCGGGTATCGCAAGGATCACACCGCCTTTGCGGAGGCGTTTGCCGAGGGACGGGTGATCGCCGAGTGGGATTTCATCAACAACGATGGCAACACTCAGAACGAGGGCGCCGATCCGGCGGGCCAGCACAATCATGGCACTTACTGCTGGTCGACCGCGGGCGGAAAGCTGGATGGCACGCTCTACGGGCCCGCCTTCGAGGCGGAATTCCTGCTGGGCAAGACGGAGGACATCTCCTCCGAGACGCCGGTGGAAGAGGACAACTGGGTGGCGGCGGTGGAGTGGGCCGATCTCAACGGCGCCGATGTCATTTCTTCGTCGCTGACTTACACCGATTGGTATGTCACGGCCAATTACAACGGCGACTACTGCACGATCACCAAGGCGGCGGATTCGGCGGCGGTGTTGGGGATTGTGGTGTGCAACGCGATGGGCAATGCCGGTCCGGGGGCCTCGACGCTGGGCGCGCCGGCCGATGCCGATTCGATCCTGGCCTGCGGCGCGGTCGACTCCAACGGAGTCATTGCCAGTTTCTCCTCGCGCGGCCCGACGGCAGATGCGCGCATCAAGCCGGAAGTCTGCGCGCAGGGCGTGGCCACCTGGTGCGCCACGGCGACCGGCACGAACACCTTCGGCGGGGTCTCGGGGACATCGTTGTCGACGCCGATGGTGGCGGGCGCGGTGGGTGTGATCCTGTCGGCGCATCCGTCCTGGACGCCGATGCAGGTGCGCGACGCATTGATGGCAACCGCCTCACAGGCCTTCTCCCCCAACAACACCTATGGCTGGGGGATCGTCGACATCATGGCGGCGATCAACTACGACGGCTGCGCCGAGCCGGGGGCGCCGAACGCGCCATCGACAACGAACGCGACGCCATGCCCGAGCGAGAACTACATCATCTCGTGGACGCCCGAATCCGGGGCGACCGCGTATGAACTGTACGAAAACGGGAACCTGATCTGTGCCGGACCGCTGACCCAGCAGACGTTATCACGGGTGTCGGGGAGTTTCACCTACACGGTGAAGGCGACCAATGCCTGCGGCGCCGGACCATCGGGTCCGGCGGGGGGCGCAACGACGGTGCAGTCGGCGCCGGCGGCGCCGGCCGCGCCGCAAACGTCCAACGCCGCGCCCTGCGGGGCGGTCGATTACACGATCAGTTGGAACGCCGTGGCGCTGGCGACCGCCTATGAACTCTACGAGAATAATGTGCTGGTCTATGACGGCCCGAATCTGAGTTACACGGCCAACCACGCGTCCGGGACTTACAATTACCATGTGCTCGGCAAGAATGCGTGCGCGTCCGGCGCCGCCAGCCCGACCGGAGGCACAACCGCGATCAATGTCTGCGATTGCCATGCCGACCCGCAATGCGACGGCGTGACCAACGTGCAGGATGTGGTGCTGATGGTGACGGAGGCCTTCCGCAACGGGACACCGCTTGTGGACGCAAGCTGCACGCACGTCAGCCGCAACGATGTCGACTGCGACTGCGTGGTGTCGGTCTCGGACGTCGTGCACCTGGTGAATGTGGCATTTCGCGGCGCGAACGCCGCATTGGAGTTCTGCGATCCGTGCGTGGCGCCGTGCCCTTAGCCGGACGCCACGGTGAATGGACCGATGGGGCGAACATGGTTCGCCCCATTTTCTGGTCAGGATAACGCGTCCGGGGCTTGACCGCTGCGGTGTGACCGGGGTAGATACCGACCAAAGGAGAACGCTATGAGCCCACGACGCGCTGTGTGTCTGTTGGGAATGATCCTGCTTCTGTCGCTGGCCGCCTGCGGCGGCGACAAGAGCGTGAGCAGTGACGATCCACCGGTCTACACCGAGCTACAGTGGGTGGGGACTGAGGTCGTGTACCGGGACACACCCGGCAAGAAGGATGTTTCAATCGTGTTTGTGCTGGCCGATTGGTGCGGCTGGTGCCGGCGGCTCAAGCAGGAGACACTGGCCGACACCACCGTCATCCGCATGCTCGGATCGTGGTACAACATCGTCAACCTCAATCCCGATCTCGACACGATGGTGGTCTGCGGCGACAGCATGGTGACCTGCCGGCAGATGGCCCGGGATGTTTTTGATGTGGGCGGGGTGCCGACGATGGTGTTCTTGCAGCGCAACGGGACTATGATCGGGCCGATGGTCGGCTATCGCGATGCGGCGCAGTTTGCCGGAGAACTGGAGCGCCTTCGTGATGGAGTTTGGTAGCGTTCCCACGGTCGGGGTATCGGTGAAACCAAGCAACGAGGGCGAACACGAGGTTCGCCCCTGCGTCTGTCTGCGTCACCATCCGGCGACACGGAAAGACGGCGCAGTGCCCGCGTCGCGCGGCTGACGCGCCAGCCACAGCGCCAGCGCCAACGCGAAGACCGCATCGCAGTGTTGGTTGTCATCCCAGGTGAATTCGCGCAGTTCGTTGGGCAGCGACCAGTAGTCGCCGTCGGCGGTGGTCATCTCAATCATCGGGAGGCCGATCAGCCCGGCGGCAAAGGCGTGTTCCAGCGTGGCGATCAGCTCCGCCTTCGCCTTTCCCCCGCGTTCGCCGAAATTGTATCCCTGCGCGCCAATGTCGGCCAGCTCGGCGAGGATGACATCGCCCAGGCCGGTGGCGTCGATGATTACCCGGCCGCCGAAACGGGCATGACGCTCGCGAATGGCGCTGATGACCGCCGGCCAGGCACGATGCTGGAAGCGCTCGAAGGCGACAAGCTGGAACGGGCGCTCGGTGATGTCGAGAGTGACACCAACCGTCCAGGTGCGTTTGCGGGCCAGGTCCCAGCCGTGGACATAGTGCCGCCGGCGGGGCAAGGCGACTGCAGCCCCCTGCCCCGCGTCGGCGTGCGCGCCCTTCCAGAGGGCGAGGGCGCGTTGGATGTCTTCTTCGCGCAGGACTTCGTTGCCGAGGTCGACAAAGCGGCCCTCGATGTTCTGGGCGCGGCGTTGCGGTGACAAGCGCGCGATGGTCCGTTCGAGATAGGCGGCGGGCAGGTGCGGGTTGTCGCGGCTGTCGCCGCGTTGAACATAGCCCCCGCCGCCGCGCGCGGCGATCTCCTGCGCCTTGCGGAAAAACCAGTTCTTGCCGCGCGGGGTCGAGACATAATCGATCTGCCCGGCGCGGTCGACCACGCGCATCATCAGCACTTCCTCAACGACATCGTCGGCGGCCGGCTCGAAGGCGGCCTCATCGAAGGAGATGAAATCAAAATCGTGGCCGAGCAGGTACTCGCCGCGCCGCTGGGTCGAACGCGCCCAGAGCATCGCGCCGTTGGTCAGACGCAGCATCGGGAAGGGCGTGACCAACAGATCGTCGATCAGGTAGTCGCAATACGGGAGGCGTCGCAGGAGATTGACCGTCTCATTGAAGATGATCCGCGCCTGATCGAGGGTGATCGAGACATTGGCGACGACGTAGCGTCCGACCCGGTCATGGCGCGGGTCGCGGATCCGGAACAACAGACGGTGGGCGATCTTGATCGCCTGGGCCAGCGATTTGCCCCAGCGGTTGCCGCAGTGGAGCAGGTTTTCGGGCGTGATGGAGTTGGCCAACCAGAGCCGTTGGCCGGGGTGAGGGTCGATCTGGAGGAAGGATTGCGCGAAGTAGACGGGATCTACCAGCGCGCGGCGGAAGGAGGGGGAGGGCAGACGGGGGTGCAGAATGGGATTGCGGAAGTCATGAGTGAGTGATGGATGATCGGACGGGCAAGAGAGGATGGAGAGTGAGGCGCGTGCCAAGGCCCCTCACCCTGGCCCTCTCCCCTTTCAGACACGCGGTGCGCGCAACAAGCGCACGCACCCTACGCGAGCTTTTGTCTGGCTTCGTCGATCGTAATCAGGCCGGATTCGAGTTGGCGGAGGATCAGGTCGGTGAGGGCGCGGTCGGTTTCGTAGCGTTCGCGGCGGTCGAAGTCGAGGCGGTTGTCGAAGACGTGGCGGGCTTCGGCGTCGAGACCATGCAGGGCCAGTTCGATGTTGGCGATCCACTCGCAGAAGCGCGAGGCGGCGCGTTGCAGCGTCGCGATCTGCCGGCCCACCATCTCGTATTTGAATTTGGCCCAGGTCTGGGTGCCGCCGTAGGCGTAGCCGAGCATGAACGACGCCAGATGGCAGCCGGCGATCACATCCTCGACCATCGAGCGGTGATTGAGATACCAGCTGCGCGACGAGGTCACCTCGCCGGAGGGACTGATGTGGCGAATTTCGACATCGTCCCAGGTGACCGGGTTGTCGTCGACATCGAATTCACGCAGGGCGCGCACGGTCTGGTCGAAGTAGGCGTTGGCGCGGGCGGTGTAGTCGCTGTCGGATTCGGCCGCGCCCGGCGCCGGTGGCTTGATCGCCACATGCAGACGGTGATAACCGGCGTTGTGCGTCGCCTTGCCGATGTCGCGCACCAGCTCCTGCTCGATGCGCGCGACAAATCCGACCGCCCCGATCAGCGACTTGCCGTGGGGACGTCCGGCCTCGGCATCCAGCGGCTGGTAGAAGATGGCATCCGAATCGAGCGTCAGGCGTCCTCCCGGCGTGCGCTGGTACATCCGCCAGCCATCCTGGGGGTCCGGCGCGAACTCGAGCGTGGCCGTGTCGATGAAATCAAACCGTGCCAGGCCGGCGCGTGAGGGCAACAGGGTGAGCTCGCCGCAGACGGCGCCATCGGTGAAGAGCGCATCGAAATACTGCAAGAGCAGAGCGTCGAATCCGGCAAAGCGGGTGAGACGGTCGGGGTGGATGCGGTGTGACAGGTCCGATAGGACCGCATAGGACCGATTCTTGATGGCTTCGGTGGACGCGCTGATTTCGAAGCGGGAGGGGGCGGCGGCCAGACGTGTCCATGTCCAGATCACCGCTTTGAGGACGGGGATGTGGTCGCGCATGAAGCGATGCAGGCGTGTGGCGAAGGCACGGTCGGTGACCGCGCCGCCGGCGAAAGTCCACTCGTGCTCGCCGAAGTCGGGACGCTGGGAGCGCGGGCGAGTCGACCAACCGGCGGCCCGCGTGAAGGCGGCGGGACGGTCGCTGGAGGAGGAGACACGGCGGGCAAAGAGGCGTTGCCACCAGGAGGAGGGAAAGTGCGGCATCTACCCTACCCGGTCACGTGACTGGCACCCCCGAAGTGGGGGTGGGGATTGGCGATTGGCGATTGTGAGATGGGGGTGTGGTGGCGGCACGATTGGGAAGGCGAGGCTTCGGCCGTGCCTGCTGGTGGCGACGTAGCGGGCGGCCGGCGATCAAGGCGCTGAAAGCCCCGTGTCCCGCGACACTTGAATCAGGTTCTCGATCGGGACGTTGCCTACGGACGGTAGTGCGCGTTCAGGTAGGCGATGATGTCGTCGTAGGTCTTGTCGCCGGCGTGGCCATCGAGGATGGCGGGGTTGCCGTCGGCGTCTTTGACAATCTCGCCCTTGTGGAAAAGGATCACTACCGGCGTACCGGGCAGACTGAAACGTTTGCGCATGTTTTCGTTGCCGCGGGTGCCATCGATGTCGGCGTAGGCCCAGCGAATGCCGGCGTAGGCGGATTGGCCGGCGGCGCGGTTGAAATCGGGGGTGAAGTTGTTGCAGTCGCCGCACCAGTAGGCGCAGAAGTTGACGATCAGCCATTCGTTCGCGGAGAGCAGGTAGTCGAGATTGTCGTCGATGTAGCGGTCGCCCAGCTCGCGGCAACGGGCGGTGTCGGCCAGTTCGCCGCGGATTTCGATCACGGGCGCGGTTTTGATCGAGTCAGTGTACCAGCCGGCCATGGCATTCTCCCCGGCGATCATGACAATCGCCGCGGCGAGAATGTAGCGGATGGACAAATGGGCACGTCGCATGGGGCACTCCTTTTTGACAAGGCGGCGCAGGTTTGTCAGCGGATCAGCCGCAACTGTCCGGAAGCCAGTGTGTCCGGGAGCATCGCCCTGTCGAGTTGAAACCGTATGCGGCGGGCGGCGGGGTCCCAGATGCTCTCTCCGGTCGAGAAGCCGGAGGCGAACTTGGCCAGGAGCAAATCGCGGCGGTAATCGTAGAGGCCCGCCTCGAGACTGTCGCAAACGATGCCGAGGATTTGGTGGTCATACTGCGCATCGGGAAACTGCTCGGAGAACAGACGGCTGCGGTAGGCGTTGTCGCCAAAGTCCGGGTCGCTTAGGGTGATGCCGGTCTGGCCGCCCGACTTCTCCCCTGTCAGTTCAACGTAGTAGCGGACCCCATCCGCGAGAATACGCACATCCAGACCATCGGCCACTTCCTGCCACAGGAGAGACGCATCGGGGCTTGCGTGGCAGGGGTCGAGGCCGCGGTGGGTGAAGAGCTCGAGTTCGCGCACCAGACAGGCAGGGACGACCCGTTCCCAGGGTTGCCCGGTGCTCTCCTCGACTGCCTGCCGGACATCTTCGGCGCGGATGCCGCGCACATATTGCTGCGGTCCGGAAAGCCGGCGATACAGCACGGTGAAATTGGGAAATCCCATGGAGGAGATCAGACAGCGCGTGAACAGCCCGCCGACGGCATACGAGAGGTCGGAGGCATCGGCCTGAAAGCCGTCATAGGTGAGGATGTCCTCGACGGTCATCAACTCGGCATCGAGGACATACGCGCCCATCTGCAAACTGACGTGCGGCGCCTTGCCCCAGCGGCCGCCGTAGGCCACCGCCACGCCCTCCTGCAGAGCGGGCAGGGTGTACATCGGCAACTGGCCGAGACGGAAATTCATCAGCGCATGCACGATCTCATGCGGGTGCGGCAGATGACTGGTGACGATCGCATCCAAAGGCAGGTAGGTCAGGCCATGGGCGTCATGCCCGGTGAGCGCGCGCACGCGCGCGCGGTCGGCCAGGTAGTAATCGATGCGACGCGCGGTCAGACGGATCCAGTGATCGTCGTGGAAGTGGAAGACGCCGCCGAGCGAATCGACGGCGGCATCGAGGGCTTCCAGCGCAAAATCGTTGAGCAGGCTCGAGTCGGGGCAGCGCACCCGGAAGAAGCGCGTGTGATACTCCGGCCAGTCGCGGGTGGCATGGTAAATCGGCGAGGTCAGCCGCCAGCCCGTTTCGGTCGGCACAAGGAGATAGGTGTGCCGTACCGCGACGGCGCCGGAACGGACCTCGACGACTTTGGCGACCAGCGTGTCGGTGACCAGCGAATCGGAAACGGAGTATTGGATTGTCCCGTTGGCGATCACCGCCCGGTGCTCCTGCAGGGGCGAAGTGCAATCGACCTTGAGCGGCAACCCGGTGAAGCGGACTTCGAGACGGTTGGCGAGTTCCACCTCCGCCGACAGCCAGAGCGATTTGGCGGCGGTCCAGTTGTCGCCGAGGACGGCGGCGACATAGGCGGAGAAGACGCTGTCGGCGGGATTGGCTTGGGCCGGGACCGCGATGGCGATGAGGAAGAGGAGGGACAATGCCGGCCGCTGGCGCATGCGGCAAAGATAACCGATTCCGCGCATGGACGCATGGGCGCAGATGGGCAACGAGGCGGGGGGCGGTTTGGCGCGGCACCGCGGCGGCAATCGGGTTATATTGGCCCCATGCCAGCCAAGTCACCAACGCCCGGCCCGAACGGCCCCAACGACCGCTGCGAAATCGACTCGTTTGATCCGAAGAAGGTGGCGGCGGCGCGAAAGTTGATGCTGCCCGCCGACGAGATCGAGCGGATGTCATCGATCTTCCAATGCGTGGCGCATCCGACACGCATCAAGATCATCCAGGCGCTGTTCACCGGCGAGCTGTGTGTCTGCGACTTGGCGCAGGTGCTCGGGTCAAGCGTGTCGGCGGTGTCGCATCAGTTGCGGACATTGCGGTCGCTGCGGCTGGTGAAGTATCGCCGCGAGGGCAAGATGGCCTACTACTCCATCGATGACGAGCATGTGCGGGCGCTCTTTGCGCTCGGGCTGGAGCATGTGCGGCATGGGTGAGACGAACGCGGCCCGTGAAGTTCCGCGCTCACCCCTTCTTGATCAGATAGATGATCGCGATTGCCAGGAGGATGGGTCCGGCGAATTCGACGGCGAAGGCGATCAGCATGCCCACACCGACAAATAACGGCACACCGAATCCCACAATGATGCCGGTCGCGAATCCGTCGCCCACAAGCAGGGCGCCCGCGGCAATGGCCAACGGCACCGCCAGGAGCAAGGCCAGGGAACTCAGGAGTATCCACTTCAACATGGGACCACCTTCCGATCCGCCGGGATGGTGACCTCAACTGGACACATCTGACATACGTTGCCGCAACGCCAAAGTTGCGGCCGAACAGGGACTTGGCCGGTTGTCAGTCCTCGTTTTTTATTTGCATATTTGTTCAAGTGTTCTATCGTTGCTGACGTAGAAGGAGTTAGCGAGCCAACGATGAAAACCTGGATCACCAACGCGGCGATAGAGACCGGGCGGATTGCGCTGGAGATGGCGCCTTATATCGTGCTCGGGCTTGTCGCGGCGGTGTTGATCTATGCGGCCTTCCCGAAGGGCCAGATTTTTCGCTGGCTGGGACGGCGTGGGATCGGCTCGATCATCAAGGGGGCGTTGGCGGGAATTCCCCTTCCCTTGTGCTCATGCGGCGTCGTGCCGGTGGCAATGACGTTGCGTCGCAGCGGCGCCTCCGACGGGGCGACTGTCTCCTTTCTGGTGTCGGAGCCCGAGACCGGTCCGGATTCGATCGCGGTGACCTGGGCGTTGATCAATCCGCTGATGACGGTGCTGCGGCCGGTGGCGGCGTTGGTCACGGCGACCGCCACGGGGCTGGCGGTGGAGCGGTTTGCGCCGCGCAAGGCGGTGTTCGAAACGGACAGGACCAATGGGGCCGAGAGGACCGATTCTTCGTGGGCGGCGCGGCTGCGGGGATCGTTTGACTATGTGATGAAGGACTTTCTGCCCGACATCGCCAATTGGCTGGTTGTAGGGATTGTGTTGTCGGGCGTGTTGGCGGTGATCATTCCCGACAACTGGTTTGAGCGCATCGGATCGTTTACGCAGATGGTCATGGGTGTGGTGGTGGGTGTCCCGCTTTACATCTGCGCGTCGGCGTCGACGCCGATCGCGGCGGTCTTCCTCGCCAAGGGGATGAGCCCCGGGGCGGCGCTGGTCTTCCTGCTGGTGGGGCCGGCGACAAACGCGGCGTCGTTTGCGGTCATCGTGCGCGAACTGGGGGCACGGGCCGCAACGGTCTATCTGGCGGGAATGATCATAACGGCGGTGCTGTTGGGCGTTTTGGTCGATGCGACGATGGGTTCATGGGACTGGACACCCAGGATCGCGTTGGTTGCGGCGGATGAACGCATCGGCATCTGGCACTGGGCAGGGCTGGCGGCGCTGGTGGCCGCGCTGGGGTCGGTGTGGTGGCGGCAATTGCGCAAGAGCCGCCTGTTCGCCGCGGCGGGTTGAGGGCAGACACTCGAATATCAGAGCACTGTTGTCACGTCTGTTGCCGTTCAGCGAACGAAGCAGATCCCTCGCTCCGCTCGGGATGACGATTTTTGACCGCTGAGTCAGCGTCGTAGACGCAGTGCTTCTGACCTGCGACGCGCCAGTCAAGAGGCAGATCCCTCTCCGCCCGCGGCGGATCAGGATGACGATCCTCAGCGCCGAGCCAGATTCGGACCTCCCTTAGAACGAATAGTCGACAAAAGCGGCCAGATCGATCAGACTGACGTTGCCGCCGGGGTCGCGTACGCCGGATGGTCCGGCGATGCGCGCCAAGGTCTCCGCATCGTCACCGGAATCGGAATCACTGGTGAACAGGTGGGCGAAACGCGCCTCGAACCCGAAGCCGACATTGCGGCTGAACATGTGGGTGACGCCGATGGCCGCTTCGAGACCGAGCGAGACATCGTATTCGCCCGACCAGATCTCGTCGCCGCTGTCGAAGGTCAGCTCGGGCTTGCCGAGGAAGGCGCCGGCGCGTGCATAGGGACGGGTCGCCGCGCCGGGCATGGCCAGGAACTTGCCGTAGAGGCCGAAGATTTCGGTCAGTGTCCAGTGGGCTTCGAGGTCGGGCGCGATCGCATCGAGCATCTCCCGCTTGACGTCGAAGCGGTCGTAGCCGAAACGGCCGCCGACCAGGAAGGTTTCTGTGACGCCGTACTCCAGCCTGAGGCCCAAGTCGAAGCCGGTCTTGGCGCCGCCGGCCTGGGGATTGGCCAGATCATCATCGGCGAAGTCCCCGATCGGGACGACCACGCCGCCGCAGGCCGCAAGGAAGAAGCGATGGTACGCGTCGAAGGCGGACGCGGGAGCGGCGCAGCAGGCGATCACAACCAGCGTGACAACGGACAGCGTGAGTCGGCGCATAGAGCCTCCGGGTTGTGTTGTGGGACCGCGACTGAAAGACGACGGCAAACATACACGCGGCGGCCGTCGATGGCGAGCGATAATTCGAGCCGGGTGAAAACGCAGCAGGCCGGAGCGGACGCCCCGGCCTGCTGGTGTCTATCATCCTGAATGGAACGGACTACTTGCCGCCGAAGAAGAACGACACGCCGGCGCGGACGGCGATCCACTGCACGTTGGTCGTCGCCTCTTCCGTGCCGAACGAATCACCGTCGACGGTCAATTCGACATCCTTGCCGTCAGTCATCAGGTGATTGAAGCTTCCCTCGACGAAACCGCCGAGATTCGGCGAGAACATGTGCAAGACTCCGACCCCGCCTTCCAGGCCGAGCGCTGTTGCGACGTCTATTTCGACTTCGCCGCTTTCACCTCCGGCCTCGGCATCCGTTTTGAACTTCGCTTTCCCCGCGTTGACTCCGGCTTTGAAGTACGGGCGGGTGTTGCTGCCGGCTGAAAGCAGAAGCTTCACAAAGGCACCGAACTCCATCACGGTCCACTTTGGACCGTCCAGTGTGGCGCCCTCGACCGGCGACATGTCTTCGTCGAATCCAAACTGATTGTAACCGAAGCGGCCGCCGACCATGACATTCTCGGTCAGACCATACTCCGCCATCGCGCCGAGTCCGAACCCCGTCTTGGCGCCCAGTGAATTCTCATTTTCGGGATCGTTGTCGGCGAAGTCACCGATCGGAATGACAACGCCGCCATACGGTGAGACGGCGAACCGGCCGAGGACTTCCGCCTGGGCGGCGCTGCTGAAGAGCAGGGCGACCATCAGTACGGATGTCAGAACGATCACTTTGCGCATGCACCCTCCTTGGATGTGTTGGCTGTCAAACTGCAACCATTGGCCTGTCAAAATAAAACCCGCGAGCGGGCATGGCGATAAATATCGAAGGATAAAAGTATCTTATTCGCTGACAACCAGATACCGAGACGAATACTACTTGTGGTAGCCCTCGCCACGCAGGATGGACAGGGCGCGGGCGGTCTGTTCGCAGGCGGTGACCAGCGCCAGTTCGTGCGGGAAGGTCAACGGGCCGAACGACCAGGCCAGATGGGCGGCTTCCTGCACCCGGGGATCCAGCCCCCAAGCGCCGCCGATGATGATACACACCCGGCCGCCATGCGCATCAATTCCCTTCTGCAGACGCGCCGCGAACGTTTCGGATGTGAAGCTCCTCCCGGCCTTGTCGCAGGCGATGGCGAATCCTGGTTCGGCCGTCAGGTGCGCCAGGATGCGGTCGCCTTCATGGCGGACAATGGCGCCTGTGTTCTCGAGCGAGGCCGGCGCGGGTTTGAGCCACGCGAAGCGTACGTCGGTGTACTTGGACAGGAACCTGGTGTAATGCTCCAGCGCGGCGATTGCCCACGGTGCGCGGGGCTTGCCGATGGCGATTACGGTCAGGCGCATGGGACGCTCAGCCGAACGCAAGGGGCTTTCAGCCCCTTGTCCCGGTGAGAACAGTCAGGCGAAGAGGGCTTCGACGAACTCGTCGGGGTCAAAGGTTTCGAGATCCTCTATTCCCTCGCCGACACCGACCCAGGCGACGGGAATCTTCAGTGTGTGGGCGATCGCCAGCACGATGCCACCTTTGGCGGTGCCATCGAGTTTGGTGAGCACGATGCCATCGACGCCGACGGCCTTGGTGAATTCCTGCGCCTGTGACAGACCATTCTGCCCGGTGGTCGCATCCATGACCAGCAGGACTTCCGGTTTGGGCGCATCGTTGCCCAGCGCCTTGTCGACCGAGCGGCGCACCTTGGCCAGCTCGGCCATCAGGTTCGATTTGGTCTGGAGGCGTCCGGCGGTGTCGATCAGCACGACATCGACGCCGCGCGCCTTGGCGGCGGCGACGGCATCGTAAGCGACCGCGGCCGGATCGGCGCCATGCTGCGATGCCACGATCTGCGCGCCGGCGCGTTCGGCCCAGATTTCCAGTTGTTCGCCGGCGGCGGCGCGAAAGGTGTCGGCGGCAGCGAAGATGACGGAGCGTCCGGCGCGGGCATGGTGGCAACCGATCTTGCCGATCGAGGTGGTCTTCCCCGCGCCGTTGACGCCGACGAAGACCGTCACCTGCGGCCGTCCGATCGAACCGGATGCGGGGCGGGCGCTGTGGCGCAGGACATCGGCCATCGCCTGCTTGAGCCGGGCGATCACGCCATCGGAGTCGCCGACGTTGTCACGCTTGCAGGCCTCGCGGGTGGTCTCGGTCAGTTCGACGGCCAGGTCGAGGCCGCAATCGGCGGCGATCAGGGCCGCCTCAAGATCGTCGAAGAGCGCGGGATCGAACTTCGGCTGGAGGCCGATCGATTCCTTGATCTTGTCGGTGAGGTTCCTGTGAGTCTTGGAGAGGCCGTCTTTGAGTTTCTGAAAAAAGGAACGCACGATGTCCTCCGGGAGGGGCAAGGATATCGCGTTGCCGGGCGGTAAACAAGGGGCTGGAGGCCCCTTGTCCGGCGAATGCGCGACGTGGCGGGGATGCGATAGCGGCGCTTACGAGTCGACGTCGGCGGGCTCGGCCGTGTCGATGGCGATGCGCGGTTCGGCCAGGCCGGGTTCGGCGGCCGATTCGTCGGCGCGGTTGAGACGCACCGAGACCAGTTTGGAGATGCCGGGTTGTTCCATGGTCACACCATAGAGGGCGTCGGCCGCCTCCATCGTCAGCTTGTTGTGCGTGACGATGATAAACTGGGTGCGTCCCTTGAACCGATCGATCATCCGCAGGAAGCGTCCACAGTTGGCGTCATCGAGGGGCGCGTCGACTTCATCGAGAATGCAGAAGGGCGACGGCTTGACCAGGTAGAGGCCGAAGAGCAGCGCCAGCGCGGTGAGGGCGCGTTCGCCGCCGGAGAGCTGGCGGATGCCGATGAACTTCTTGCCACGTGGACGGGCATAGATTTCGATCGGCGACTCCAGCGGGTTGCCCTCCTCGGTCAGACGGACATCGGCCTCGCCGCCGCGGAACAGTTCGGTGAAGACATTCTGGAAGTGCGCGCGCGCCGAGTTGAAGGTCTCCATGAAGCGCTCGCCGGCGGTGCGGTTGAGCTCGTCGATGGTCTCCTGCAACTGCTGCTTGGCGGAGCGCAGGTCGCCGACCTGCTTTTCGAGGAAGTCCCAGCGTTGCTTTTCGGTCTGGTACTCTTCGAGGGCCAACGGGTTGACCGGGCCGAGGCGGTCGATCTGCTGCTTGAGCGATTCGGCCTTCTCGCGCAGGTCGTCGTCGGAGTCGGCGGTCTCTTCGATCGTGGCCGAGGCGGGATCGATCCCGTGAGTCTCCTGGATGCGCAGACGGGTCTGCTCGGCATCATGACGGAGCCCGGAGAGTTCGAGTTCGATCTGGGCGCGCTTGCGCTCGGCGTCGTCGCGGGTGTGCCGTAGTTCGCGCAGGCGATTCTCCACGCCGGACATCGCATCCTTGCGGCGGGCAACTTCGGCGCGGGTGGCGGCGCGTTCGCTGTCGGCCTGATCGCAGGCGGCCTGGAGTTCGCGTTCGCGCGCGGCGGCGCCTGCAAGATTGGCCGCGAGCGTCTCCTGCTCGGCGGCGATTTCCGTCAGGCGCGCCTGGATCGATTCCTGCTCCAGACGGGTCTCGGCGGCGGATTCCTCGCAGCGGCGGATTTCGGTTACGTGGGCATCGAGTTTGGCCTGCGATTCAACCACTTCGACCCGCGCCTGATTGAGGATGGCGGCCGCCTGATTCTGTTTCTCCTCGGCGGCGGCCAGCGCGGCGCGCGCCTCGGCCAGGGCGGCGGCCAGCGCGGCCAGACGGGTCTGCAGTTCGGTTTCCGAGGCGCCATCGGTGGCGGGGTCGGTCAGGCCGAGCGACTCCTGCTGGGCCCATTCCGCATCCAGTTCGGCGGCGCGGCGGCGGTATTCGGCCAGACGGGTGCTGGCTGCTTCGAGCGCCAACTGCCGCGCGGAAATCTCGGCCTCCATCTCGGTCAGGCGGCGCGCGGCATCGTCGAGGGCCGGCTTCTGATCGATCAGGCGGGCGCTCAGGGCGGCGAGCGCCTGTTCACAGGACGCCAACGCGGCTTCGGCTTCGCGAATGCGTTCATCGAAATCCTTGAGCCGGTCGGCGCGTCCGACTAACGGCTCCGCACTGTCGGCGCCGGCTTGAATGATGCCGGGCGCGGCGAACAACGTGCCATCGGGCGTGACAACGGCGTAGCGCCCCTGCCCCGCCTGAAAGAGACGGCGGGCGGCATCGGTGTCGGCGGCGGTGGCGACATGCCCCAGCAACGCATCGACCCAGGGACGGTCGGATGTGTCGCATTCGATTTTGTCGGAGAGCCAGCCGGAAAACTCGGGCGCCTGAATGTCGGGGCGCGTGTCGGCCGGGGCCAGAAGCGAGCGATCGAGGATGGTGGCGCGTCCCTGCGCGCCGCTGGCCAGATGTGCGACCAGTTCGGCGACGGTGGCGGGATCATCGCACCAGATGGCGCCGATCCTGCCGGCCAGCGCCGCCTCGACCGCATGCCGCCAATCGTGCTGGGGATGGAGGCGGTCAATCCAGCCGGCGACACGTCCGGCCCAGCGCGGATCGGCGAGGATCTGCGCGGCCGCCTGCCCCAGTCCCTCGCCGCGCTGGATCAGTTCGGCGACGAGGTCGCGTCCGGCGCGCAGTTCGGCCAGCCGCGCGTCGCGCTGGCGCGACTCCTCGGTCAACCGGGTCTTTTCGTTCTCCCACTCGGCGAACTGGGCGGAGAGACGGGTGTGCGTTTCGGCGAGCGCGCGCTCTTCGGCGCGACGGGCCTCAAGTTCGCCGGTGAGTTGATCGGTCTCGGTCTGGGCCTGCGCCACCAGGGCGGTCTGACGGTCGCGGCGTTCGCGCAACTGCTCGCGACGGCGCAAGACATCCTCGCGGCGATGCTCCCAGGCCTCGCGTTGGGAGGCCAGCCGCAGGTGGGCATGCTGGATGCGGGTGTGCTCGGCATCGACCTCGGCCAGGGCGGCTTCGCGCGCGGCGACGGCGTCGCGGGCTTCGCGGTAGGCCTGTTCCACTTTCACCACGCGCTCGGCGATCAATTCGCGCGCGGCGCGGGCGTTGTTGGCTTCGTAGTCGGCGACGCCGCGGCGCTTCTCCAGCTCGGCGAGACGCTCCGTCAGCGCCTGCCGCCGTTCGGACAGGCGCGCCTGGTCCTCCCGCAGATGGCGCTGGCGATCCTCCCAGCGGATCGACTCGGTCTTGTGCGCATGCAGGAGGTTGGTCGCCTCGGTGAGACGGTCGGCGGCGGCCTGGGCGACGCGTTCGGCCTCGTCGAGGGCGACGCGCAACGCTTGCCATTCGATCTCCAGCTGGTCGACCTGCGCGGAGAGAGTGGCCGACTCCTCGCGCGCCTGCTGGTGCGCCTGATGCAGCGCGGACGCCTGTTCGAGGCGGCGTTTGTACTCGCGCACGGCCAGCGCCAGATCGACGGCCTTCCAGCGGTCGCGCAACTGGCGGTGGCGTTCGGCCATCCCCTTCTGACGCGCAAGCGAGCGAACGTGGGTGGCGACCTCATTCTTCAGGTCGGTGAGACGCAGCAGATCCTGCTCGGTCGCCTCCATTTTGCGCAGGGCGGCCTTCTGACGGACCTTGTATTTCGAGACGCCGGCGGCCTCCTCGAAGAGGAAGCGGCGCTCGTCGGGGTTTTCGGAGAGGATGGCGTCGATCATCGCCGCCTGAATGACGGCGTAGCCGTGCGAGCCCATCCCGGTGTCGAGCAACAGGTCGTGGATGTCCTTGAGACGGCAGGGGACGCCATTGAGACGGTACTCGCTTTCACCGGAGCGGTCGAGACGGCGGGTGATGGCGACTTCGGTGAAGTCGGTGGGCAGACCGCCGGACTGGTTGTCGACGATCAGGGTGACTTCGGCGGCCGACATCCCGGGACGCTGGGGTGTGCCGGAGAAGATCACATCCTCCATCTTGCCGCCGCGCAGGACGCGGGCGCGCTGTTCGCCGAGCACCCAGCGCACGGCGTCCATGAGGTTGGATTTGCCGCAGCCGTTGGGGCCGACGACGGAGGTGATCCCCGGCGAGAGGATGACCTCGGTGAGGTCGGGGAAGGTCTTGAAGCCGTTCAGTTCGATGCGTTTCAGATACATGCGGTCATCCTTAAGCGACGATCGTCAGGCCGTGGGCGTGGGCGCGGCCGCCGGCGGCGGGGCGGCGAGCTTGCGCAACATTTCGACGAACAGGATGTACTCGGTTTTGGTGTCGGCCGACTCGCGGCCATGGCGCAGCTCGATGGTGACGAAGGGACGTCCCATGCCGCCGGGCAGCCCGATGCGGGCGGGCGTGTGCGAACTCATCGCCACGCCGGCGAAGAAGACCGTGGGCTGCCGGTTGAGCGCGATCATCACATCGAAGGGCTGCTCGAACAACTGATCGAGAAACTTGCGTTTGGGCATGCCGAAGGGGCCGACATGCGAAGCTTCGGGCACCAGCGCGGTGAAGCCATAGGGATTGTAGAAGCGCGGCGCCAGACTCTTCGGCGGATACAACAACGTGACCTTGGCGCCGGGGAAGGCCTGCGGCAGCCGCGAGAGAAAGAACTCGGACTGGTGCAATTCCTCCAGATCGAGAGGCATGAGCACGAGGATGCGCCGGGCCGAGCGCAAGGCGGCGGGAAAGGTGAACTCGGCATCGTCGCACTTGTTGGCCCACCACTTGATCAGCCACTCTTTGATCATCGCGCCCTCACTGAATCGGGCCTCCGGCCGACGCCGGCACAAGCCAGGCGGCGATCGAGTCGGCGGTGACGAGCATGCGCTTGAAGCCGACGGTCCAAGAACGGAATGGTTTGAGCGGACGGCCGTTGGCGGCGGCCCGGACACCGTCGGTGTGACCCAGCGAGAGAATGAACCGGTCCAGTCCCTTGGCGGTCAGAATCTCGCCGGCCTGGTAGATGCGCGACGTGATGCTGTCGTTGTCGGCGAACAGCTCGACCCAGGTCGGCCGGTCGAACGCCAGCGACAGTTCCATCACATCGGGAATCAGGACTTCGGCGGTGTCGGTGACCGTTGCGGCGGCCGAGGTCGTATCGGCAGCCGCGGCAGAGGCGGTCGGCGCGGGTTCCGGCTCGCGCACGGGCCGCTGCGCGACGTTCGACCCCGATGTCGCCGGGGCGGCGTCGGCGGACCTGCGTGATTCGACCAGCTTCATCACGCCGAAGATAACGAGCGCCAGCGCGACGATGCCAAAGATGACATAGAGCCAGACCTTCGATGGGATCGGCTTGGCGGCGGGCAGACGCGGCGTCGGGCCGATCGGCATGCCGGCGTCGTTCGCGGTCACCCGCGTACGGGCCGGCGGCGCCCAGGCCGGACGATGATGCACATCGTAGAGCGCATAGATGTCGTTGATGTTGAGCCCGAGACGTTCGGCGTAGGACTTGAGAAACAGCCGGCCATATTCGGGCGTGGGCAGTTTGTCGAAGGCCTCCTGCTCGAGGAAGCGAAGGTATTCGGCGCGAATCTTGATGTCCTCGGCGATCTCCTCGATCTTGAGGCCGAGTTGGTGACGGCGCGCGGCGAGGATTTCGCCGAGACGGTCTCTGGTGATGTCGATTTCGCCGGCGGCGATGTCGATACGCCCGGCGCCCGGTGTGTTGCCGGACTCGGGCGCGCTGCCTGTGGTGTTACGACCGTTTGTCATCTGAGAACCCGTGCGAGGACAGCGTTCAGACAACCCACCGGCAACCCGATGATGTTGTCGAGCGGACCGGCGATACGGTCCACGAACTGTCCCCCTCCCCCTTGTATCGCGTACGCGCCGGCCTTATCGGCGGGCTCGCCGGAGCGTATGTAGCCGGCGATCTCCCGATCCGAGAGACGGCGAAAGTGAACGTGTGACACCGCCGACCCGGCGGCGTGCCGTGCCGCAGTAACGTTGATGACCGCCACGCCGGTGTAGACCTGATGTGTCCGGCCGGAGAGTGAACGCAACATCGCGCGCGCCTGAGCGTGTGTGCGCGGCTTGCCCAGCCCGCAAGGACCCTGGACGACGATGGTGTCCGCCGCAATCACCAGGCCGCGGCGCTGATGGGCGGCGGCATCGGCCGCTTTGCGCCAGGCCCAGCGCCGCACCCAGCCACGCCAATCGGGACCCCGCGGCGGGGGCTCGTCGAGCGTGTGATTCCAGACGCGGAAGCGAACGCGGCACTGCCGCAGTATCGCGCGCCGTCGCGGCGACGCCGACGCGAGAATCACCGTATGTCCGGCCAAGAGCGCATGAAGACGCGCCGCGGCGGCATCGTCGGCCCACAGCCCGCGCGCGAGGCGATCCGACCAGTCTCGTTGCGTCCATCTCACGCGTCCAGAACGAGCGTCACCGGGCCCCAGTTGGCGATTTCGACCAGCATTTTCGCGCCGAACTTCCCGGTGGCGACCGTCAGGTTCATACTCCGAAACACCTCGACCAGCCGCAAGTAGTATTTCTCCGCCAGCCCCGGTTCCAGCGCCCCGGTAAACGAGGGACGGCGGCCCTTTTCGGTGTCGGCGTAGAGTGTGAACTGCGAAACGACCAGGACGGAGTACCCCAGGTCCAGCAGCGAGAGGTTCATCTTCCCCTGATCGTCCTCAAAGATGCGCAGATTGGCGATCCGTCGCGCCATCGGCTCGATCTGGGACTCGTCATCGCCAGTCTTGAAGCCGACCAGGAGGACCAAGCCGGATTCGATCTCGCCGACAACCTCGTTGTCGACTTTGACCCGACCACTTCGGACCCTTTGCAGACAGATTCGCATGATTTGTGCAACCGCAAGACAGACAATGGGAAAGAGAGTACGGCGGCGAATCGCGGCGGTCAAGAGAAATCGTCGGCTCGCATTGGTTATCCTGTTGAAATGACGGGAGTTGTAAAGCGACAGGAAACGACAGCGACGGTCTCGTGATATTGCGCTTCACTGGAATGTATTAATCATATGAATTGCAATCAATTACAAATCGCTCATTGGGGCGCATTGCAGTAAAGCCTGTTTCCCGCCACGGCGGACTGGGCCTCCTCGCCATGACGGAGGGGATCATTCCTCCGACACAGGTTACCTCACGGTCATTTCGAGGCGGAGCCAAGCCGGAGGCGCAGGTGACGACGAAGCAATCCTTTTCCCCCCTGCCGAGCCGGGCGAACCGATTCTGGGTGCCGCGCGTCAGTTCCGCCAGAAGGCGGGCACTTCCTACCGCGCCGGCGCGATGTTCATGTTCATTCGGAAGAGATTGCCCGGATCGTACTTCTGCTTGGCCGCGACGAGGCGGTCATAGTTGGGACCATAGGCTGCGCGCACACGCGACATTTCGTCGGCGGTCAGGAAGTTGACATACACGCCGCCGGTGGCATACGGCTCGGTCTTCTGGCAGAAGTCGCGCGCCCACTGAACGCATTTCTGGTCATCGGCGGGATTGTCCCAGCGGCTGTGCACGTTCATGGCATAGACGGTGTCGCGCTGCGAATACGCCATCGCGTCGCGGGCCGGCCGCGTGGTGGCCGCGCCGATGCCGCCGAGAAAGATCTCGCACTGATCGGAAGGCAGTTTGCCGATGTAGTCGATCAACAGATCGATCAAGCCATCCTTGAGCTCCGCGAGATTGTGCGACTTCCAGTAGTTGCGCGCGCCGGGCGTGAGCAGCGGATCGAAGGCCGATTGCCAGCCGGTATAGGGCTGCATGCCGACCGCCTCGCCGAGCAGCGCGCCGAAGTGACGCACCGGCTCGATCGCCCGCCGGCCAGCGTCGGGGTCGCCGGAATGAAAGACGGGAAAGACAATGACTTCCGTGCCATGGGCCGAGGCGGGCAGAAACGGCAACGGCGGCGCCTTGCGCATCACGACCCAGACGGTGGTCTCATCACCGAGTGACTGGATGTATTCGCGGTACTTTTTCAGCGCGGAGCGGGCATCGGACAGCGGGAAGACAAAAAGCCCCGCGAGGATTTCGGGACCGACCGGATGCAGGCGGAACTCGAAGCGGGTGACGATGCCGAAATTGCCGCCGCCGCCGCGCAGCGCCCAGAAGAGATCGGCGTTTTCCTTTTCGCTGGCGGTGACGACGCGCCCATCGGCCAGCACCACTTCGCAGGCCAGCAGGTTGTCGATGGTCATCCCGAAGCGTCGCGACAGCCAGCCAAAACCGCCGCCGAGCGTCAGGCCGGCGACCCCGGTGGTAGAGTTGATGCCCAGCGGCGTGGCCAGGCCGTGCTTTTGCGCCGCCTGATCGAAGTCGCCCAGGGTCGCGCCCGGTCCGACCCGCGCCACCTTTGCCTTTGCGTCGATCTCCACGGTTCTCATCCGCGAGAATTCGACCAGGACGCCGCCGTCGCAGACGGCGTTGCCGGCGATGTTGTGACCGCCGCCTTTGATCGCCAACAACAGATTGTGTTCGCGGACAAAGGCGACGACCGCGGCGACATCGGCGGCGCCGGCGCACTGCGCGACGAGCGCCGGGCGACGGTCGATCATCGCGTTCCAGAGGGCGCGCGCGTCATCGTAGCCCGGATCGCCGGATTGCAGCAACGCGCCCCGCAGTCGCGCGCGCAGTTGCGTGACGGCCTCCGACGGCACTTCGGTGGCACCCCCCGAGAGAGCGGCGACTTTCACAGGTCCCATCGTTCCTCCTTGAAGCTTGTGACTGGCACGAATCGGAATGCCGGGTGCGCGAGCGCAAGTCCGTCGAATTTTATCCTAATTTCTCAGGCGGCCAAAGTCAAGCGAGGCGGACGGCGAATGGCGAGGAATGAGAGGATGGCCACGGACTGACTGTCGCCGACAAACCGGCGACAGTCAGTCCGAAAGTCACGATTTATTGCGGCGTTGCCGGCTGGGCGCCGGGGATCGGACCGGGGAGCGCGTGGCCGTGCGCGGGCGCGACGGGCTCGGGATTCTCGGCGGCGGCGCGCGCGGGGACAAAACGCGCGAGCAATGTGTAGACCACCGGCACCAGCACCAGGGTGAGGAACGTTGAGAAGAACATGCCGCCGACGACCGCCAGACCCAGCGGGCGGCGTGATTCGGCGCCGGCGCCCAGGCCCACCGCGATCGGCAGAATGCCGAAGATGGTCGCAAACGAGGTCATCAAAATCGGGCGCAGCCGGATGGTCGAGGCCTCGATGACCGCGTCGATCACCGCCTTGCCCTGCGCGCGCAGTTGATTGGCGAACTCGACGATCAGAATCGAGTTCTTCGTCACCAACCCGATCAGCATGATGAGGCCGATCTGCGAGTAGATGTTGAGACTCTCGCGGAAGATAAACAGGGTCAAGAGCGCCCCGAAGACCGCCAGCGGCACCGACAGCAGGATGGTCAGCGGGTGCACGAAACTCTCGAACTGGGCGGCCAGCACCAGGTAGATGAAGATGACCGCCAGCAAGAACATGAGATACAAGCTCGTGCTCGACGACTTGTACTCGAGCGACTGGCCGGAGTACTCGCGCTTGATCCCGGCGGGCAGCTTCTCGCGGGCGATGCGATCGAGATCATCGAGGGCCTGCCCCACGGTCGCGCCGGGGGCGAGACTGGCGGTGATGGTGGCGGAGCGCACGCGGTTGTAATGGTTCAGCTCCTTGGGCGTGACGCTCTCGCGGATGTTGACGACGTTGGCGAGTTGGACCAGCCCGGTGTTGCCGCGAACGTAGATGTCCTGCACCGCGTCGGGGGTGGCGCGCGACTGCGGGCGCATCTGCACGATGACGTCGTACTGCTTGGTGCCGCGCTTGAAGTTGGTGACGGTGCGTCCGCCGAGGAAGGTCTCCAGCGTCGAGCCGATGGCGGTGACCGACACCCCGAGATTGGCGGCGCGTTCGCGGTCGATCTCGATGTCCAGTTGCGGCTTGTTGAGACGCAGATCGGAGTCGAGGTTGATCAGGTAGCCGAGTTGTGAGGCTTCGGCCATCATGATACCGACGCCCTGGCTTAGTTCCTCATAACTGTCGGCCTGCAGCACATAGGAAACCGGTGACGAGGAGACGCCGCCGCCGATGCTGGGCGGGTTGATGACGAAGGCCAGCACGCCGGGGATGGCCATCAGTTGCGGGAAAAGCGACTGCACGATCTGCTGCTGCGAGCGGGCGCGCTCCTCGCGCGGCGCCAGGCGCAGGAACATGAAGGCATTGGTCACCTGTCCGGGGCCGTTGAAGCCCAGCCCGATGGCTGTGAACAGCCCCTGGCGTTCGGGCAAAGCCAGCAGTTGTTGTTCGATCTGACGCACGTATTTGTCGGTGTACTCCAGCGTGGCGCCCTCGGGAGCGATCACGATACCGAATCCGAGTCCGCGGTCCTCGGTCGGAACCAGTTCGCTGGGCAGGAGCCTGAACAGGGCCAGCGCGAGCGCGATGGTCAGGACGCCGGCGCCGAGCATGAGGCCGCGGCGGCGCAACGCCCCGGTCAGAATGCGGTGATAGACTCGGTCGAGCGCATCGAAGAAGACATCGAAGGAGCGCGACGCCCAGCTCGAGCCGCCGGAGTGCAGCGGCCGCAGGATCTTCGAGGAGAGCATCGGGGTCATAGTCAGCGCGACGAATCCCGAGATGAGCACGGCCACCGCGACGGTGATGCCAAACTCGTTGAAGAGGCGCCCGACCGAGCCGGTCAGGAAGGCGAGCGGGACAAAGACGGCGACCAGGGCGATGGTGGTGGCGATGACGGCAAAGCCGATCTCGCGGCTGCCGTCGAGGGCGGCGCGTCGGCGGTCCTTGCCCATTTCCATGTGTCGGTAGATGTTTTCGAGCACGACGATGGCGTCATCGACCACCAGACCGATGGAGAGGACCATCGCCAACAGCGTCAGGATGTTGATGGTGAAGCCGGCAAAGTAGGCGACGGCCAATGCGCCGATGATCGAGACCGGGATGGCCAGCGACGGGATGGTGGTGGCGCGGAAGCTTTTGAGAAACGCCAGCACGACGAGCACCACCAAGCACATGGCGATGATGAGGGTCTCGGCGACCTCGGCGATCGAGTCGTTGATGAACTCGGAGGAATCATACGCGACATCGAGCTTCATCCCCTCGGGCAGAAGCCCGATCAGTTCGGGGAGGGCGTCGCGCACGGCCTGGGCGACATCGACGGTGCTGGCCTTCGACTGCTTGACGATGCCCAGTCCGACGGCGGTCTGGCCGTTCCAGCGGGCGACGGTGCGTTCGTCTTCGGCGCCGACCACGACCTCGGCGACGTCGCGCAGGCGCACGACCTCGTCGTCTCTTTGCGCGACGATGATTGCGCCGAATTCCTCGGGGCGGGAGAGTTCGCCGCGGGTGCGGACGGCGAACTCGCGCAGGTCGCCTTCGACGCGTCCGCCGGGGATCTCGGCGTTCTCGCGGCGAATGGCGGCTTCGATGTCCTGGACGGTGAGCCCATGCGCCGCCAGGCGCAGGGGATCGAGCCAGACGCGCATGGCGTAGCGGCGTTCGCCGCCGATGATCACCGACCCGACGCCGTCGAGACGCTGAATGCGCTCCTTGAGCACCCGGTCGGCGGTCTCGCTTAGCTGCAGGCCATCGTAGGTTTCGCTCGAAAGACCCAGCCACATGATCGCCTGGGCGTTGGCGTCGACTTTGGAAATGACCGGATCTTCAACTTCCTCCGGCAGTTGGCCGCGGATGCGCGAGACACGGTCGCGGACATCGTTGGCGGCCTCGTCGACATCGCGGTCCAGTTCGAACTCAATGGTGATGACCGATCCGCCCTCACGCGACGCCGAGCTGAGGGTCTTGACCCCTTCGAGGGTGGCGAACTGCTCCTCGAGGACGTTGGTGATTTCGGTCTCGACCACGCTGGGACTGGCGCCGCGGTAGAGCGTGACGACCGAAATGATCGGCGGATCGATATCGGGGTATTCGCGCACCGGCAGGCGCGTAAAGGCGATCACGCCGAAGAGCACGATCGCCAGACTCATGACGGTGGCAAAGACCGGCCGGCGGATGGAAGTCTCGCTGAGTTTCATATGGTCAGCCCTCGTGGGTCATTCGGCCTACTGGGCCGTGGGCGCATTTGCGCCGGCCGCGGCCTCGGCGTCGGCAATCGGCATGACGCGCGCGCCTTCAAAGAGTTTCTGGTGACCGGCGCGCACGACGACGCAGCCCGGCGTCAGACCGGCGGTGATTTCGGCGACATCGACCAGCCGCGCGCCGACGGTGATCGCGGCGCGGGCGACGGTGCTGTCGGGATTGACCAGGAAGACGAACATCTGCCCGGCGTTGGCGAAGATGGCCTCGTTGGGAATGGTGATGGCGCTGTCGCGGCGGGCCAGCTCGGCGGCGACGTTGGCGGACATCCCGGGGCGGAACTCGCCTTTGGGGTTGGGCACCCGCGCCACGATCCGCGCGGTGCGTGTGGCCGGATCGACCACCGGCTCGATCACGGCGATCTTGCCGGTGTGCGTGCGGCCGGGATAGGCCGGGGTCCAGATCGTGACATCGGCGCCGCGGGTCAGCTGCGGCAGAAACCGCTCGGGCGCCGAGAAAATCACGCGGATCTCGTCGATGTTGGCCAGATCGGTGATGGTCTCACCGGCGCGCAGGAAGGCGCCGACGCTGACGCGGCGGGCGCCGACGATACCGTCGAAGGGCGCGGTGATCCGGGTCTTGTCGAAGCGGGCCCTGGCGGCGGCCAGATTGGCTTCGGCCACGCGCAGCGCGGCCAGCGCGTCATCAAGATCCTGCGGCGCGGCGGCCTTCTGCTCCACCACCGCCTTGACGCGGTCGTAGGTGGCCTGGGACTGATCGCGCACGGCCGCGGCGCGGTCAACTTCGGCCTTCAGTTGCGAGTCGTCCAACCGGGCGATCAATTGGCCCTTGCGGACGCTTCCCCCCTCTTCGAAAGGCAGACTGACGACGGCGGCGTCGATTTCGGCCACCACACTGATCGCCTCCAGCGCCTCGATGGTGCCGACGGCTTCGAACTTGTCGGCGACCGATTGCATCGCGGCCCGGGCGACCTCGACCGGCATGGGGGGCATGGTGAATCCGCCGCCACCGGCCTGTTGTGTGCCGCAGCCGGCCGCGGCCAGCGTCAGGGCGCCGGTCAGAAGAATCCAGTTGCAGCGCCGGTTGTGAATCATGGTCATCGGGCGTGTCATATCGTCAGTCCTTTCACGGCGTCGCGGTGACCGCGTCGGGGTCGGCGGCCAGTTCCCGCAGCGTGGCGGCGGCCTTGGCGGTCCGGGCCAGCGCCTCCGAGTAGCGCTGCTGCGCGGCGGCCAGATCGGCCGCCAGACGCACCAGCTCGAAGGCGGTGGTGCGGCCATTATGAAATTCTATGAGACCAGTGCGCACCTGTTCCTGGGCGGCATCGACACCCTCACGGGCGGCGTCGAGCCGGGCCTGGCCGTTGGTCAATTCACGGTGGGTGGCACGGACCCGTTCTTCGAGTAGCCGCGACAGTTCGCGTTGGCGCTCCCGGGAGAGCAGCGCCTCGGCCTTGAGCCGGTCGCGCTCGCCGCGTCCCTGGCGGAATCCGATCGGAATGGTGACCTCGATGCCGACGCTCCAGTTGGGATAGTCGCGTCCGGTCACTTCGCTGATCGCATCGCCGAGACCGCCCTGGCGCTCGACGCGCAGCGTGTCATCGCCGAAGATGACGTCCTGCGGCGATCCTGCCAGCCCGTTGCCGCCGACCGAACCGACGAGGTCGACGGTGGGCAGCAGTTCCCAGCCGGCGGCGCGCGCGAGAACCTCCGCGGCCTCGACATCCTGCGCGGCCGCGCGCAGATCGAGGTTGTTGCGCTGCGCCAAGGCGACCAGGGAGTCGATCGGCGCGATCACAAAACGCGCCGGCGGCTCGCCGACGGGGATGAAGCGCGAGAGGCCGGATTCGGGACGGACCCCGATCAAGGAAGCAAGCCGGTCGGACTGCGTATCGAGTTGTTCGGCCAGATCAAGCAGAAGCAATTCCTGCTGCGCGAGGAAGGTGCGGGCATTGGCGACCTGGTTGGGACCGACCAGCCCGGCCTGGGCGCGCAATTCGGTCTCGCGCCGCAACGCCCGGCCGCGCTCGACGGTCAGAATCTGCACGGCGTAATCGCGCACGGTGGCGTAGAGGTCCCAGTAGGCGCGTTCGACCTCGGCGGTGGCCGCGAGGATCGCCTGTTCGTAACGCGCGCGCGCGGCATCGCGCTGCCGGCGCGCCCGACGGTAGTCCCTGGCGCCGGAGGCGGTGAACCCGCGCAGGAGCGGCTGACGGAAACGCAAGTAACCGAACGCGTCGTATTCCGGATTGAGAAAGGCGAAACCGGAATTGGTCTCCAACCGGGTGGTGTTGAGCGCCAATTCGAAACTGGTGCCGGTCGGCAGACGCAGGCGCAGGCCGGATGTGGTTGTGGTGGTGGTGGTGAGCAGGGTCGGCGCGCCGGCAAAGAAGGAGGCGGTCGGCTGCTCATCGTCCAGGTAGTCCAGTTGGAAGAACAGTTCGGGATCGAAGGCACCGGCTTCGCGGCGGGCGGCGCCGCGCGCGGCCAGATAGGAGGCCTGGGCGGCACGGACCGCCGTCGAGTTGGCCAGCGCGTGCCGCACGGCCTCCGACAGCGGCAAGGGCATCCCCGACAGACTATCGAGCGTCGCCGCGAGCGCGCTGTCGGGCAGAATGCGCTGCTGCGCCAGAGGCGCCGTCGTATGAAAGAGTGTCAGCCCCAACGCCAGAACGGTGGCCGGCACAAGCGATGCGGATCGAGTCAAGGTCATGGTCCTCGCGGTGTACGGTCCCCTGAATCGCTGATGCAAACGAAATTCGGAGCACGGAGGTTATCATTTTCTCAGAAACTCTCCGCGATAATCTGCGTTAACGACGCGAGAGAGGTTTTGTTCCATTTGTTGGTTACTTTTCGGAACCAAGAAGGTACCGCGCTCCAAACGGGACACGAACAGTCGCATTATGCCATTGCGTCACAAAAGATTGCGTCACTGCTTCTGCGAGGGAGGCCGCGCCCCGCGCGGCCGTCGGGATGACGCCTGCCTGATCCGCGAGATTCTCAATCGGGTGGGGGACAAGTGGAGCGTGTTGGTGGTGGCGCTGCTGGGGGGCGGGGCCAGGCGGTTCAGCGAGTTGCGTTCCACCATCGACGGCATCTCGCAGCGGATGTTGACCACGACGCTGCGCGGGCTGGAACGGGATGGACTGATCCGGCGCACCGTCTTCCCCACCACGCCGCCGCGGGTGGAGTATGAACTGACCACGCAGGGACGCACGCTGCTCAAGCCGATCATGGCCCTGGCGGACTGGGCCGAGCGGCATCGCACCGCGATCAAGGAGGCGCGTGATCGTTATGACCGTGCGGCCCCGCGTCCGCGCGCCGGCAGGAGATGACTCGACGGCAAAAAGCGGGCTCTCCGCTGCGGCCGATCGCCCTCACGTCACCTAAGCAGCAGAGAGCAGGTCTCAGATCTGCCCCTGCGGTTTTCAATCCAGAGTCAAGTTCCATGCGCCCGGCGATGACATGCCGGGCGAAGCGAAGCATCTGCTTTCGTCTGTGGGTGAGACAAACAGGTCTGGCGCTGCATCCATTCCGAGAAGGGATCCGCCGCAAGCGGACGACGACGATGTAATCCTTATTCCACCGCCGCGCCATGGCACAAAGATTCCCGGGACAACGACCATCGGCTTCGTCTCCGGTCGTTGGCCCTGGAATGACGGCAAGAGGGGATGACGCTGTGAGGCGCAGTTCCCCGACCGGCTGCTACTCGAATCCCAAATCATCTGGGCGGGCGTGAGACCCGCCTCACCACACTACATCACACGATCCCAAACAACGTCATCCCAGGACCCGGCGCTTTTTGCCGGGTCCTGGGATCTTTGTTGCTCTTCGGTGGAACAGGATTTCAACCTGTTCGGCGCAGGCTGAAAGCCGGCGCCACTGAGTGGGCAAAGAAAACGTCCCGTGGCTGGCGGGCCACGGGACGTTTATAACTTGCACGCACTACGGGGGTAGACTAATTGGTGCCGGGGGCGTGAGTAGTGCCCTCGGTGTCGGCGGCGCCCATCAGGGCCGGGTCGACGATGGTCGGGGTGACGAAGATGACCAGGTCGCGCGACTCCTGCGAAGTGCTCTTCGATTTGAACAGCACGCCGATGACCGGAATGTCCTTGAGGACCGGGATGCCGGTCTCGGTGACGATCTCATCCTGCGTGGTGAGGCCGCCGACGACCGCGGTCTGGCCGTTTTCCACGACCACGTTGGTCTCGGCGTTGCTGGTGTTGATCACGATGCCGCTCGGGTCGAAGAAGAACGACGAGCGCTCCGGCTTCATCTGCAGCAGGATGCGGTTGTCGGACGTGATGTGCGGGGTGACGCGCAGGATGGTGCCGACTTCCTCGAAGGTGATGACGACGTCGCCGGTGGCGGAGAACTGCTTGACCGGCACCTTCTGCCCGACCTGGATGCGGGCTTCCTTGTTGTCGACGGTGGTGATTTCGGGATGGGCGACGATCTTGCCTTTGCCGTCGGAGACGAGCGCGGCGATCCTCGCTTCCAGCTCCCAGCCGTTTTGAATCGTGGTGAACGTGTACTGGCCGAACGGATCGGCGAGGCGGTCGGCGCCGTCGGTGACGCCCTCGTTGAAGTAGTCGCGTCCACGCGAGTCTTCGCCTTCGGAGTTGACCTGCCAGCTCACACCCAGTTCGTGCAGGTAGTCGCTGGAGACTTCGACCATCTTGGCGGCGATCTTCACCTGGCGGGTCTCGCGGTCCATCTCGGCGATGAACTTCTCGAGGCGGACCAGGTTGCCGGGCTCATCGGAGACCAGCAGGCCGTTGGTGCGGACATCGACTTCCACTTTGCCGCGGGTCGAGAGGATCGACTTGACCGGCGGGATGATGTCCTTGGCGTTGGCGTGCTTGATCGGGAAGAACTTGGTTTCGAGGTCGACGATCTGCCGCTGTTCGTTGTTGTGGCGTTCGCGCTCGGCCTCGCGTTCCATGAAGTCCTTCATCAGCAGGACATGGACATACCCTTCGGGCTCATCGACCACCTTGAGGCCGTAGGTGTTGGCGAGGATTTCGAGGGCCTGGCGCCACTCGACGTTCTTCAGGTTCAGGGTCACCTGTCCCTGGACGTTGGGGGCGGCCACCATGTTGACGCCGCCGTACTCGGCCAGGAAGTTGATGACCGAACGGATGTCGGCGTTCTGGAAATTGATGTTCTTGATCGGCTCGGAGCTCGCCGGACTCGCGAAGAGCAGGGCAAGACCGATGATTCCGGCCAAGAGCAGTGCCGCGCCCGTCCAGCGTGTGCGGCGGTGTTCGGTGCGTCGCATAGTGTTTTCGCCCTCCGTAAGAGTGCCTGTCAATTACCCTGTGGCTGTGGCGTCGTCGGCGCGGGCGCGGTGGTGGCCGGCGCGGCCGGAGTCGGCGTCACGGTTTCCGTTTCGTCGGGTCCCCAGCTGTTGGCCCCGAGCGCCTTCGAAGGATCGGCGCCGCGCGGCGACAACTGCAGGACCACGGTGCGGGTCCATCCGTATTCGTCCACTTGAATGACGGTGCGCATCTCGCCCACCGACAGGACGCGGCCGTTTTCGACCGGGTCGCCGGGGCGCATGATGTACGAGTGCCCTTCCGTGTCTTCCATCAGCGCCATGGCGCGTTCCTCATCCTTCAGCACGCCGACCATGCGCAGGGTCTCGACGCTGGGCAGCGCTTCGGAGATGAAGCCCGAGCGCAGGCCTTTGAGCAGGGGCTCGAACGGGTCGCGGCGGCCGAGGTCATCGTAAAAGACCTCGACGCGGGCCGGGCCGCCCGGCACCGACGGCAGCATGTTGGCGGGAATGCCCGGATGCTGCGAGGCAAGGCGGATGCGCTCCAAGAGCGCCTCGCGGTCGATTTCCGTGCCCGGCGTCGGCGGGCCATAGACCGCGCTGTCCATGTTCTGCAACTGCTCGATCAAGATCCCCTCTTCGGTCAGATAGGGCTTGGGCGCGCGGTTGTTGCTGAAGAATTTGGCTTTGAGGCGATCGATCAGCGCTTCCTGCGTGGTCGCGGTGTCGGTCGTCGTGTTTTCCGGCGGCAGTCCGAGATTGGCCAGCGGGTCATTGGTGGCCGCCAGCATCGGGGGCGCGTTGTTGTCCGGGTTGACCGGGGCCGTGGCGCTCTCCGGCTGTTTCATTGCCGTCTCGGCTTCCCGGGCGGCGGAGAGATATTCGGGCGCCAGGACCAGCGGCTGCGAGGGCAGCGAGAAACTCGGCGCGGGCGCGTCGGTGTTCGGCGTCACGTCGGTCGCGGCCGTGGCCGTGGCGGCGTTCGGGCCGGCCAGATCGGCGGCGGTGACCGGCGCATTGTTGACCGGTTCGTTCTGGGTGAGGACCGGCTCGGCGGTCAGCGACTGCGCGGGCTTGGTTTCGACCGGAGCGGACGGAGCGGCGGTCGGCGGATTGACCTTGGGCTTTTCCACCGCGGGCGTTTCAGTCTTTGTCGGCGCCACGGCCTGGGCCAGGATCGGCGCGTCGGCGTTCGCGTTCCAGGCGGCGAACGCCGGCGAGGCGTCGGCGATCGCGATCACCAGACGGTCGGCCTCGGCGCGCACGGTGTAGGTCGCCGACTTCGTCAAGTCGAGAACGACGCGGACAACCGGCTCCGGATTCGGCGCGAACTGGCTGGTGCGAATCTTCTGCACGACGCACGGCGGCAGGTTGACGAAGTGCTGCTGCGTCAACGCGTGCTCGGCATTGCAGATGTTGAGAACAATGCGGAACGGCCGGGCCGCGGTGGCCGGCTCGGTGAAATGATCGCACAACTGCGACGACGGCACCGGCAGGGTGATCTCGGTGAAGTCCCCGTTTTTGGCGAGGGTGAGATTCCGCACCGGCGTGGCGGCCCCGGCGATCGCGGGGAGGGCCACGGCGCAGACGACGGCGCCGACCGTCACGAGACTTACGATCTTATCCAGTCGCTTCATCGTCTTACTCCCCCGGCGTTTGCGCAATCGACGGCTGATCCAGAAGGATCAGGCGCTCGGATTCTTTAACGTGATAAGTGGAGATGGTCAGCCGCGCGGTGAGCGTGTAGCCGCCGGTCTCCATTTCGGGATTGTTCTGGTCTTCGACGGTCGCCAATTCGACGTCCTGCACGTTGACGATGAACGGCAGGTTCGACAGCCGCGACAGAAAGTCGCCGAAGTCGTGGAAGGTTGAGTGCACCGTCAAATTGAAGCTCTCGCGCTGGTAGAAGCCCTCGTCGACGGGGGGCTGGGGATCGACGGTGGCGACGCGCGAGGAGGTCTCCAGCGCCGCGCCGTGGATCTTGGTCAAAAGCGGCGAGAGCTGGTTCTCCTCCGGCAGCAACTGGGAGACGTTGCGGTAGCGGGAGACGATGTCATTGTACTCCTGCTTGAGCGCATCGAGGGTCCGGAACTTCATTTCGACGTTCTTGACCTCGGTCTCGAGCGCTTCGAGACGCGTGTAGGAGGCGTCGATTTTCTCCTGGTAGTCGACGTACACCTTGGTGTACCAGAAGTAAGCGGCCGCGCAACACGCCAGTCCCGCCAGAAGCCATTTTTGCGTTGTGGGGTTCCTCAGGTCCATGTCATCCATCCATGGGCGGCGCAGCGCCCGTCTGCGAATACGCTCCTGACTGCCGTCGCGGGGAGTTATTCCCCGTCGTCCATCGTTTCGTCGTAGACCGAAACTTCGGTTGCCAGCGCGTTGGGATCGATGCCCAGTTCGGCCGGGTTGACCGCCTCGTCGCCGGTGCCTTCGCCATCGGACACCGGCTGGAGGAGGCAAAAGACGGTGAATTCATAGACCTTGCGGTCCTTGACGTCGGTGAAGTTGGCGCGCTTGAGCGACACATCGGAGAAGCGCGGCGAATCCTGCATGTTGAGGATGAGATTGGCCAGGCTCGACAGCGAGTAGCAGTAGCCGTCGAAGAGGTAGTCGTTGTTGACCGGGGCGGCGGTGGAATCGGTCTGGCCGCGTCCGGGGCGGTTGGCCTTGAAGTCATTGCGGCGGAACCCCGTCAGCCAGAGGTAGTCGGGGATGACCGCGACGATGTCTTCGAGGTTGCGCACCCACTCGCCGCGGTTGCGGTCGAGGGCCTCGATGGCCTCGAGGCGCTGGGCGATCGACGCCTTGACGTTGGTCAGGCGGTCGACCAGCTCGATGTCGGCGCGCATGCTTTCGACCTTGGCCTGTGCGCGGGTGATGTCGGCTTCGACGGCGGCCAGGCGCTGGGTTTGCCAGAAGGTGAGGCCGCCCAGAACGCCGGCGAAGATCACCGCGCCGATGATGCCGGTGATGGCCGATTTCGGGACGGCGAGGCCGCTTGTGGAGCGGCGCAGTTCGCGTGGCAGTAGATTGATTTCAATCATTGACATGGTCTCAGACCTCGCGCGAAGCCAATCCGACGCCCACCGCCAGAAGCGGGGCGATCTTTTCCGGGTCGATGCCGCCGAACAGTTCGGGATCGTATTCAATGTTCCGCAGCGGGTTAAAGATCTCAATCGGGATGCCGAGTTTGGACTGCACGCTCTCGGGCAGATACGGGATCAGGGCGCCGCCGCCGGACAACACGATCCAATCGACGGCGTCGGTCTTGGCCAGGGTGCGGAAGTACGAAAACGCCACTTCCATGCCGGTGAGCAATTCGTCGGCGGCGTTGCGCACGGTGGCGCGCAGCATGTCCTGATCGACCGTCGACTCCAGCTCGCCTTTGAGCACCTTGGCGGCCAGTTCCTGGTTGAGACGGAACTCGCGCTGAATGGCCTCGTAGATCATCCGCCCGCCCGCGGAGACGTCGCGGGTCGAGTGGTAGGAACCATCCTTGAGGAAGATCACGTTGGTGGTGTCAAAGCCGATGTTGACCAGCGCGGTGACACGCTCCGGATCGATCTCGTAGTTGATCTGGTAGGCGTTGAGCACCGCGAAGGCGTCGGTGTCGACCATGTTGGTCTTCAGGCCGGCGTCCTCGATCAAATGCAGATACTCCTGCAGAAACTCGCGGCGCGCGGCGACGAGGAGGACCTCCATCTTGCCGCGGTCGGGGTCGGTCCGCAGGATGTGGTAGTCCATGGAGACGTCGTCGACGTCGAAGGGCGAGCGTTGTTCGGCCTCGAAGAGGATGGCCTGTTCGGCCTCGCCGCCGGTCTTGAGATCGACTTCGAATTTGTCGGTGATGACGCCGTGTCCGGCGATCGAGACGACCACCTCGTCGGTGCGGGGATCGCACTGGTCCAGCAGACTCTGGATATTGAGGATGATCGCGTCGCGGTCCTTGATCTCGTGGGAGACCAGGGCCTCGGGCGGCATTTCACGGATGCCGGCGGCCGACAGGGTGAACCCATCGGAGTGTCGATCCAGGCGCACGAACTTCAGCGCGTTGGCGCCGATGTCGAGCGCGGCGACCGACTTGTTACGGCGTTTGAATGGAAAGCCCATGATCCTCCCCACTTCCGCTCTCATGCGGCGCCGTGGCGCCGTCGTGCTTTGAGTATCCTGGCGGGATGCGACGGCCAATTGCCTTTCGCCCGGGCCATCGAGTTTCCCGACTGTCTGTTACTGCATCGGCCGGTTGGGCTGTTCGATTTAGGGCTTTTTTCTCGGACCCGGCCGGTCCGCAAACACCCGTGTGTGGGGTTTGTCCCACACTGTGGGTTCCACATTAGAAGCGTGTTGCCGGCTCGGTCTGGGCGCGCCCGGCAGTGACCGCCTCGGCGCCCGCCTGCGGCGCCATGCGCTTCATGCGTTCGCGCAGGGTGTTGCGCGAGATGCCCAGCAGTTGCGCGGCGCGCACCTGATTCTGTTCGGTGGCGGCCAGCGCCGCTTCGACCAACGTCTCCTCCAGCGCCGCGGTAATGTCGGCATAGACCCGTCCCGGCGCCGCGGCCGCGGCCTTGTCGAAGACCTGCGCGAGGATCCGGGCAAAAATGTCGCGACACTCCTGGCGCACCTGGTCGGTGTCCAGCGACACGGCGGGCCGGACATCGGCCAGCACCGGGAAATCCTCCGGCATCAGTTCGGACTCACGCGACAGGAGCACCGCCATATGGACGGCGTTTTCCAGTTCGCGCACGTTGCCTGGCCAGTGGTAGTGCAGCAGGCGCTCGTAGGCCTGCGTCGACAGCGGCTTGTGCGGCCGATGCTCCATGCGCGAGTACTTGCGCCCGAAGTAGTCGCAGAGCAGGCGGATGTCGGCCTTGCGCTCGCGCAACGGCGGCAGGTGAACCGAAACCGCCTTCAACATATAGAAGAGGTCCACGCGGAAGCGGCCTTCCTTCATCGCGTCGACCAGGCTCTGGTTGGAGGCGGCGATCACCCGGACGTTGACCGGGCGCTTCTCGCCGCCTTCGAGCGGCTCGGACATTTTCTCTTCAAGGACACGGTAGAGACGGCTTTGCGCCAGCAGGGACAGATCGGCGACCTCATCGAGGAAGATGGTGCCGCCGTTGGCCATTTCGAGTTTGCCGCGGACGGTACGGCCATCGGCAAAGGTGCCGAACAGCTCGGCCTCCAGCGACTGCGGCGAGGCGCCGCTGCAGGAGACGGAGAAAAACGGCGCCTTGTGGCGGGCGGAGTTGCGGACGATGGCGCGCGCCACCAGTTCCTTGCCGGTGCCGGTCTCGCCGATGATCAACACCGGCGCGTCGGTCAGCGCGATCTGCCCGATCATCTTGGCGACCGCGACCATCTCCGGCGACTTGCCGAGAATCTGGTCGCCGTCCAGGGGCACGTTTTCGTCGTCGGGGATGTGATCGCCGGCGTTCTGGCCGGTGGCGCGTCCGAGGACGCGCTCCAGTTCGGCCAGACGGAACGGCTTGGTCAGGTATTCGAAGGCCCCCTGGCGCATCGCCTCAATGGCGTTGTCGGTGGAGACATAGCCGGAGACGATGATGACGGGGGTCTGCGGAGTTTCGGCCTTGATCTGGCGGAGGATCTCCAGTCCGGACATCGACGGCAGATGGACATCGAGAATGACCACGTCGGGGGCCTCTTCCCGCACCGCCGTCATGACCAGCGCGCCATCACCGATGACGCGGATGTGGTACTTTTCGGGGGCGAGATAGTTGACCACCGCCTGGGCGATCTCGGGATCGTCGTCGACGAGTACGATGCGTAAATGGCGCTGAGTCAAGACGTCCTCCACTTGCGGTCAGACGGTCGCAACGGCACGGTCATACGGTCGGCAGGTGAACGCATGGTCTGTCGACCGGCCCCTGTCTACTTATCGGCGAAGCGGGCGGAGAATTGAACGGGAATGCACTGGGATGGTCTGGGCCCGTAGGCGCGGCAGCGATCGCGCCATCCGGTCGCCTCTTATGCGGCCGAGCGGGAATGCGGGCGGTGGGCGCGCGGGTGCGCGCCCACCGGCGATTAATTCGGACCGCAGGGTGGCGGGCCGTTGCGGAAGATCACATCGACCAGCCGCGCGACGTCGGTGATGTCGATCGGCGGATTGCAGAGCAGTTCGGCGCGGCCCTCGGGATCGGGGAAGGCGCCGCCGCGGAAGGCGATCTCGACAATGCCGACCACATCGAGGATGCTCAATTGGCAGTCAAAATTGATGTCGCCAACCTGATAGACCGCGTAGCGATGCGGCGCCGACGGCGCCGAGCGATTGCCGGCGGCGTCGATGGCGGCCACGCGCCAGAAGACGACGGTGCTGCAGGAGGGCAGGACGCGATCCTGGGTGGCGACGGCCAGCAGGGCGGAATCGACGGCGACCGTGAACGACGGGTCGGGCGCCATCTCCCACTTGTACTGCGCGGCGTCGAGGACGCTCTGCCAGGTGAAGGTCACGGTGGTGTCGGCCTCGTAGAGACTGTCGGCGGCGGGATTCAGCGTCGGAATCGCCGGCGCCTGGGTGTCGGTGGTGAATTGGCGCGCGGCCGATGGATCGCTGGTGTCGCCGAGCGGATTGACGGTGAGCACGCGCCAGTAATGGGCGCCATCGGGCAGCGCCGCGGTCACGGTCTGTGTATCGGGGAATGGGCCGGTGCGCAGGGCGTTGACCGTGAAGGCGGGATCATCGGCCAAGTCGACGTAGTAGTCGAAGTTGGAGAAGCCCGGCGGCGGCGCGATGTAGGCATCATGCGTCCAGCGCAGGGTCTGCGCGCTCTGATTCGTCAGGAGCGCGTCGGCGGGATCCAGCAGGACCGGATGCGGCGGGCGCGGCAACGCCTGCAATGTCATCGTGTCGGCGTCCGCGGCAGACGGGTCATCGTTCGACACGCCGGCGACGACGATCTCGGCGGTGGTGCCATAGGGGACCGACGGCGGGATGGCGACATCGAACGCGATGTCGGCAGACTCCCCCTGCGCGACCGCGACCGAACCGGCGGCGGGGCTGACGCTCCAGCCGAGAGCATTGCCGACGGTCCAGTTGATCGTGTCATCGGCGATGCCGGCATTGGTCAGGCGCGCGGTCATCTGCACGGTGCGTCCGACGACACCCAGCGAGTCGCGTCCCGCCTCGGCCCAGACGGCGCGTCCGGAGATGACGGTGACAAACATCGTGTCGATCGACGAAAGCGGCGGAGCGCCCTGCGATGCGGCGAGCGCGACGACCGTGTCGATCGTCCCATAGGGGGTGCCGTCGGGAATGGTCAGACTGTAAGTGAGCGCCGAGTCGGAATAGGCGCCCAGCGCGATCACGCGCGGATTGTCGGCAATGGCCCAGCCGTGGCTGCTGGTCAGCGTGACATCGTATGTGTCGGCGGTGAATCCCATGTTGGCCAGCGTAAACGGCAGCCATGCGACGCCGGCGAGCGCGGAGGGATTGGTGACCGGCTCGATGTCGAGGTTGTAGGCCTGCTGGGTCGACGAGAGCGTCATGCCCGGCGCGAACGCCAGCGAGAAGCGCTGCGGACCCTGCGGCACCGACGCGCCGGTGACTTCGACTATCCAGGTGCCGGTGGCCAGCGCGCCGGTCAGACGGACCTGCTCGAGATTGTCACGCACGTTGACGCCGGTGGTGGCGGAGGCGGAGGGATTGGCCGGGTTGAGGACCCACGGGAGATGCTCAGCCGGCCCCGACGGTGGAATCAGGCGCAGGTTGAGGTTGTTGATGAGCGTGGTGGCCGCGTTGGCGGCGGCGGCGGGATCATCCCAGGCGAGCGTGACGGAAACCAGCGACAGCGCGCCGGAATTGGTGAAAGTCCAGGTCTTGGTCTCCCCTTGCGTGATCGAGTCCTCGAGGTAGCGATTCTGGTCGATCAGGTCGACGGCCGCGGTGACATCGACGCGGCCATAGCCCCAATCATATTCGGGGCCGGGGTCGCCGAGGTCATCGGCGCTTTCGACAAAGACCGCCTTGGCGGTCGAGGAGAGCGGCGGCTCGAGACGCGTGGCCATCCAGCGTTGCATCCAGAGGGCGATGCAGCCGCTGACGGTCGGCGCCGACATCGAGGTGCCGCAGGCGACGGTGTAGCCGCTGCCGGGTTTGGTGGAGGTGACGCCGAAGTCGACGGAGGTCTGGCAACCGGGGGCGACCAGTTCGGGTTTGAGACGGCCATCATCGGTCGGTCCCCAACTGGAGAAGCCGGTCATGGTCGAATTGTTGGAATTGATCGCGCCGATGGTCAGGACATTCTTGGCGGTGCCATACGGGGTGACCGTTCCCCATGTGAACCCGATCGAGCCGCAATACTGCGAACCGGTCGACCGCTCGTTGCCGGCCGACCAGACGATGGTCACGGGTTTGCCCAATTCGCCGCGGGCGACATCATCGAGATTGCCGCACTCGGCGAAATAGTTTCCGAGGAAGGCGTTGCAGTTGGAGGCGTTGGGCGGGCCATAGCCCACACCCCAGGAGTTGGTGGCGATGCGCATGTCGACATTGTCGATGCCGTTTTGGTACTCGAGCTCCATCTCCGAGCCGGTGTTCCACCACTGGTGTGAAAGCAGGGTGGCCATCGGCGCCATGCCCTTGTAGGTGAACGATGGCGCGGCGCCGGCGCCAAGAACGGTGCCGGCGACATGGGTGGAGTGGGTCGAAATGGCCGAGGCATCGGCGGAGATAATGCGTCCGCCGAAGTCGGCATGGTTCGGATCGGCGCGGCCTTCATCCCATTCGCCGACGACGATGCCGAGGCCGTTGAGATTGTACGGCGCGGCCTGAGCGATGTCGGCGTTGACATTCGCGCGATTGGAATTGTTGTGCGGCACACGCGGCCAGAACGGCTCGATCCAGACAACGCGTTCATCGGCGGCGATCTCGGCCCAATTGTCGGCGGGGAGGGC
>DATMBC010000062.1 GCA_035559435.1 bacterium | reverse complement strand
CGACCATCGACTGCGCCGCGGTCCTGGCCTTCGGTGAGCCGTTCGCCACGGATGATTGCTCCGAGGTGACGATTCGTGTCCTTTCGACGATTGCCGCGCCCGGCGCCTGCGCCGCCGAGTCCAGCTACACCCGGACCTGGGAGGCGATGGATGCCTGCGGCAACGCCGACACCTGCTCACGGACCGTGACGCGTCAGGATACGACCGACCCGATCTGCTCGGCGCCGAACGACACCACGATCGCCCAGTGCGACCCGGCGCGTGTCTGTCTGCCGGTCTCCGCCAGCGACAACTGCGACCCGTCGGTGTCGTGCGTCATCACCGCGGGTCCGGGGACGTTGTCCAACGGCCAGTGGTGCTACACGCCGACCGGCGATGAGACGGTCAATGTGACGGTGGTCTGCACCGACGACTGCGGCAACTCCTGCGAGTCGTCCTTTGCGGTCACCTTCGAGATCAACGAGGGACCAACCTGCCAGTTCGGCGAGCTGGCCCCGCCCGGGCCGTGCCCGCCGTTCCTCTACACCTTCCAGATGAAGACGACCGATCCGGACGGCGACTCGGTGGTGTGCGTCAACACCAACCCGAATGTCTCGTTCGTCGACGGTGTCTGGAGCTACACGGCCGGGTCCGGCGAGACGATCGTGGATACGATCATCTGCGCCGATGTGCCCTGCGGCGAGGCGTGCACGTCCTACGTGTTCATCAACACGCCCAATCCGCAGCCGCCGATTTGCCACGCGCCGAACGACACCACGATCTACCTGTGCGAGTCGACGGAGATCTGCCTGCCGTTGTTCGCCGAGTTCGGTTCGTGCAGCATCACCTTCGGTCCCGGCGCCCATGTCGATTCCTTCTGGTGCTACACGCCGGAAGTCTCCGACACGGTGACGGTGGGCATCGAGTGCGTCGGCATCTGCGACACTTGCCGGGATTCGTTCACGGTGGCCTTCATCATCAACGAGCCGCCGGCGATCGACTGCCCGGATGACTCGCTGGTGGCGGCCGCCGGCGACAGCGTCACGCTCGACATCCCGATCACCGACGGCGACGATTCCGTGCTGACGGTGACCATCATCGGCGTGACCCTCGACGGCGTGCCGACGACGCCGGCCAACGAGCCGTCGATCGACAGCGCCGGCCATTTCGAGTGGCAGGCCGACGATCAGGCCGGGGTCTGGTGCTTCACCATCGAGGCGGCCGATGAGTGCGTGGCCGACACCTGCACCTTCTGTGTGGAAGTCACGCAGGAGGAGGAGTTCTGCAGTCTCACGCAGGGCGCCTACGGCAACGCCAAGGGCAAGTTCAACGGCGTGGTTCGTACCGACCTCATCTTCAACCTTCTGTCCAGCCCGCTGGTCATCGGCAAACCGGGCCGTTCGGTGACCTTTGACCAGACCGACTATCTGTGCATCATCGAGCGTCTGCCCGCGGGCGGGCCGGCGGACACCTTCGTGACCGCACTGGGCAATGCGGCGATCAATTCGGCCACCTGCCAGACGCCGGTTGCATTGCCGCTCAAGAACGGCAAGTTCCGCAACATCCTGCTGGGCCAGACCATCACGCTGGCGCTGAACACGCGTCTGGACGCCGAGCTGGGCACCTTCGGCCTGTGCCCGGTGTTTGTGACGCACGATGCGCTCCCGGGTCCCGATGGACTGATGGGCACCGATGACGATGTCCTCAATCCGGGTCCGGACAGCGCGCTGGGCACTCCTGACGATCCGGTGGCGATCTTCTACATCCCGCAGTCGGTGCTCGATGCGCTCGACGCCCTGGGCCTGCCGCAGACCGTGGCCGGCCTGCTCGAGTTGGCCAATCGCGCGCTCGCGGCCTGGCCGACGGGGGGAGCGACGCTGTCGACCATCAACTACGCGGTTGACGCGATCAACCGCGGTTTCGACGAGTGCCGCTTCCTGGTTTTCTGCGGCGAAACGCTCCCGGCCGGGGCCACGTCGAGCGCCGGCAGTCTCGCCAAAGCGGTGCCGTCGGAGTACACGCTTGACCAGAACTACCCGAACCCGTTCAACGCCGCGACAGTGATCGCCTACTCGCTGGCGCGCGACGGTCAGGTCGATCTGGCGGTGTACAACGTCCTCGGCCAGCGTGTGGCCACCCTCGTCAGCGAATTCCAGGCCCCCGGCACCTACCGGGTGACTTGGACGGGCACCGACGCGCACGGCAACATGCTTGCCAGCGGAATTTACTTCTATCGCCTGCAGTTGGGCGATCGGGTCGAAACGAAGAAGATGTTGCTTTTGAAGTAGCCCCACGATCGGATCATGTTGTCAGAATCCCCCGCCGCGGCCACGCGGCGGGGGATTTTCTTTGCGGAGTCCCTGTGCCTGGGAGTGTCATGCAGAGCGAGGCTTCTGTTGTTGTCCGCCGGCAAAAAAGCAGATCCCTCACCGCCTGCGGCGGCTCGGGCTGACACGATCAAGGACCAGGTCTCAAGCGGTGAGGAAGTAGCCCTACCGCGCGGTCTTCCGGAAGCGCGAGGCGGCCAAGGCCATGGCCGCGATGCCCATCCCCGCCAGCCAGAGCAACTGCGGCCAGAGCACCGAAATCCCGGCGCCTTTGAGGAAGATGCCGCGGATGATCTCGAGGAAATGGCGCACCGGATTCAGCAGCGTCATCTGCTGAAAGATCTCCGGCATGCTGCTGACCGGAAACATAAAACCCGACAGCAGAATGACCGGCATCAGAACCAGGAAACTGAGCATGAACGCTTCCTGCTGGGTCGTGGAGACGGTGGAAATCAGAAGCCCCATACCCAGTGTCGGGAGGAGATAGACCATGCAGCCGACGACCAGCAGGACGGGGTTGCCGTTAAACGGAATCCCAAACCAGAGGACGGCGACGGTCGAGACCAGTCCCAGATCAATCAGGCCGATGATGGCAAACGGAATGGTCTTGCCGATAATCAGCTCCATCGAGGTGAGCGGACTGACCATCAATTGTTCGAGGGTGCCGATTTCGCGTTCGCGCACCACCGCCAGCGAGGTCAGAAGCATTCCGACCAAAAGAATGATCAAGGCCACCACACCCGGCACGTTGTAGTCGCGGCTTTCCAGATCGGGATTGAACCAGGCGCGGGTGCGCAGATCGATCGCCGGCGGCGCGGTCTCCGGGCTCTGCCGCCGGACAAACTGGCCAACGATACGCTCGGCGTAGCCGCGCGCGATGGTCGCCATGTTCGAGTTGGAGCCATCGAAGAGCAGCTGCACCTGCGCAGTCCCAGAGGCGAGATCGTCGGCGAAGCCGCGCGGGATTTCCAATCCGGCGATCGCATCGGCGTGGTCCAGGGCGGAGACCAGATCCTCCGGACGCGAGGAGGCGCCCGCGACGCGGAAGTACTCGGAGGAGGTGAAGGCCTCGGTGAGCGCGCGCGAGGACTGGGTGTTGTCCAGATCCACCACAAACAGCGCGGTCCGTCGCACATCGGTCGAAACGGCATAACCAAACACGATCAGTTGAAAGATCGGCGCAATCAGGATGATCCGCATCAACCGCGGATCGCGACGGATCTGCAGGAACTCCTTGCGGACCAGTTCCCGCAGGCGCACCCAACGGTCGCGGCGCATCAGGACAACTCCTTGCGGAAGATGCGCACCGCCAGAATGAAGCCGATGAGCGAAAAGGCGATCATGAGCAGCCCCTGCACCCGGAGCACTTCCACGCCGACGCCCTTGAGGAAGATGCCACGGGTCACCACGAGGAAATACCGCGCCGGCACGATGAAAGTGACCGCGCGCAGCGCCGTGGGCATGACATCGATGGCGAACATGAAACCCGAGAGGAGGTAGGCGGGCAGGAAGGTGATGATCATCGCCATCTGCGTCGCCTCCAACTGCGAGTGCGCCACCGCCGAGATGAACATCCCCAGACCGAGCGATCCGGTCAGGAAGAAAAACGAGAGGATCATGAGCAAAAACGGGCTGCCGCGAAACGGCACGTCGAAAAGCCAGACGCCCAGAGCCGAACAGACGACCACATCGATCAGCCCGATTGCCAGGTACGGCAGCAGTTTGCCGATCACCACCTCGGCGCGGGTGACCGGGGTCGCGACCAGTTGCTCCATCGTGCCGCGCTCCCATTCGCGCGCGATGGTCAGCGAGGTCAGCATCGCGGCGATGATCATCATGATCACCGCCACCAGCCCGGGCACGATCATGTTGCGGCTGACCAGTTCCTCGTTGTACCAGACACGGCTTTCGGCGACCAGCGGCGGCTGGAGGACCCGTCCCTGCAACGCCACCTCGCCGGCCAGCCCCGCCACCATCGCCTCGGTGTACGAGAGGATGATCGTGGCGGAGTTGGCGTCGGTGCCGTCGACGAGCGCCTGCAATTGCGCCGGGACGCCGGCGCCGAGGGTGCGCGAAAAGTCGGGCGGAATCACCAGCACCAATTGCGCCGCGCCGCTGTTGAGCCGTTCATCGACCGTTGGACCGGGCTCGAGGAACTCGGTGATGGTGAAGTAACCGGAGGCGCGCAGCGCATCGATCAATGCCCGGCTCTGCGGCGAGCGGTCCTGGTCGACCACGGCGGTCCTGATGTCGTTGACATCCCAGGTGATCGCATAGCCGAACAGGACCAACAGCGTCACCGGCAGCAGAAACGCGAGGATGAGGCTGCGCCGGTCGCGGCGCAATTGCGCGACCTCCTTGCGGGCAATCGCCCAGAGTCGGGTGCGGTTAATACCCATGGCGCGCGCTCAGTCGGCCGGCGCCCCTCCGGCCAGGCGCACTTTGGCGATGAAGACATCTTCCAGCGATGGCTCCACCGGGTTGATGGCGCGCCAGTCGTGGCCGCGCTCGCGCAACCGCGCTTCGAGCCGCGGACGGACCGCCGCGGCGCTCTCCACCACCGCATGCACCGCCCGTCCGAACAGCCCCGCCTCAATCACTCCCGGCAGATCGCGAATCGCCTCGACCACCGCGGCGCCATGATCGGTGACGATCTCCAGAAGCGGCTCGGACATCGAAGCCCGCAGACGCGCCGGGGTGTCCAGCGCGATCAGACGGCCCCGGTTCATCAGCGCCAGACGGTGGCAGTATTCGGCTTCCTCCATATAGTGCGTGCTGACAAGCACCGTGGTCCCCTGCGCGGCCAGCGCGTCGATCAAATCCCAGAAGGAGCGTCGCGAGATCGGATCGACACCGGAGGTTGGTTCATCGAGAAAGAGGATCGGCGGCTCATGCAACACGGCGCATCCGAGGGCCAGGCGCTGCTTCCAGCCCAGCGGCAGCTCACCGGTGAGACGTCGCCGCTGATCGCCCAGGCCGGCCATCTCGATCACCCAATCGGTGCGTCGGCGGCGGCGCTCCCCTTCGACGCCATAGAGCCCGGCAAAGAATGCGATGTTCTGTTCCACGGTCAGGTCGGCATAAAGCGAGAAGAGTTGCGACATGTACCCGATGCGGCGTTTGATCTCATCGGGCTCGGTGCGGATATCGAAGCCGGCGACCCGCCCCCGCCCCGCGGAGGGTCGCAGAAGGCCGGTCAGCATCTTGATGGTGGTGGTCTTGCCGGCGCCATTGGGGCCGAGAAATCCGAAGATCTCCCCCTGCCGGACGGTGAAACTCACCCGGTCGACAGCGACAAACGCCCCGAAGGAGCGCGACAGTTCCTCGACGGTGACGGTTTCAGTCATGGCGCTCCGCCTGTGCCACCCGGTCGATGAAGACATCCTCCATTGACGGCTCGATGCGATCCACGACGGACACCGGATGGCCGGCCTGTTCAAACACATGGCGCACCGCCGCGGCATTAAGGGTGGGATCGACGGTGACGTGGAGCACATCGCCGAAAACCGCGGTGCGAAGGATTCCCGACGCCTGACGCGCCGCCTCCTGCGCCGCGCGCACACGGTCGGTCCGGACGGCGTAGAGCAGCCCGCCGAAGCGCGCCGGCAACGCGGTCGGCGTGTCGAGATCGAGGACTCGTCCCTGGTGCAATAGCAGAACCCGGTCAAACCGCTCGGCTTCATCCATGTAAGCGGTGCTGACCACCACCGTGACCCCTTCGGCGACCATATCATGAATGATCAACCAGAGATCACGGCGCGAAACCGGATCGACGCCGAAGGTCGGCTCATCCAGAAGCAGGATGTCGGGCTGGTGGACGAGCGCGCAGGACAGCCCGAGTTTCTGCTTCATGCCCCCGGAGAGCTGCCCGGCCAGACGGTCACGGAACGGGCCCAGGTTGGAGAAGCGGAAGAGCCGATCCAGACGCGCGGCCCGTTCGGCGGCCGGCACCTGATAGAGGTCGGCGTAGAAGTTCAAGTTCTGCGACACGGTCAGATCGGCATAAAGGCCGAACCGTTGCGACATGTAGGCAATATGATGCTTGACCGCTTCGGCCTCGTGCGCCACGCTCACGCCGAGGATGCGCGCATCGCCTTCGCTGGGACGCATCACCCCGGCCAGCATGCGCAGTGTCGTGGTCTTCCCCGCGCCATCGGGCCCGACCAGTCCGAACAGTTCGCCGCGACGGACCGCAAACGACAGATGATCGACCGCGGTCACGGCGGCGAAACGTCGGGTGAGGCCGCTGGCCTCGATGGCGTATTCGGGTTGCGTCATGGCTGGGCAAACGCGATCCGCACATCGGCGGGCATGCCGGGTTTCAGTTCGTAGCCGGGGTCGTCGAGGACACGCACCTTGACGGCATACACCAACTTGACCCGTTCCTCGGTGGTCTGCACCGTCTTGGGCGTGAATTCGGCCTCCGGGGCAATGTAGATCACCTCGCCGCGATACTCCTTGCCGGGGTAGGTGTCGGCGGTGATCGCCGCGCTTTGTCCCAGCCGCAGGGCGCCGAGGCGGTTTTCCGGCACATAGACACGGATCCAGCGGTCATCGCGGTTGATGATCGTCAACACCGGCGCGCCAGGGGCGACGATCTCGCCCGGTTCGCGGTGGCGGGTGGTGACGATGCCGGGGAATTCGGCGCGTACTACCATGAGATCGAGCGTGGCGTCGATCCCCCGCAGCGCCGCTTCGGCCTGCGTCAATTGCGCGCGCTGCGCCTCGATGCGTTCGGCGCGCGGGCCGCGTTCCAACAGACGCAACTGTTCGGTGGCCTGCTTCCATTGGTTCTCAGCGACGTCATGCCGGGTCTGCGTCTTATCGAGCGTCTCCTGGCTGACCGCGCCGCCATCAAACAAGGTCCGCGTCCGGGCCAAATCGCGCTCGGCATCGCGGAACTGCTGCTCGGCGGCCGCGGCGGCGGCGCGCGCCTGCGCCACTTCCTCGGAACGGAATCCGCTCTCCAACTCGGTGAGCAATGCCCGTGCCGCGGCCACTTGGGCGGCGGCCTGATCACGCCGCGCCATCGCTTCGGCGCGATCCAGCACCGCCAGGGTTGCGCCGGAGGACACCGAGTCCCCCTCGCGCACATAGATGCTGTCGATGCGTCCGGCCGATTGGAAACCCAGGCGCGCCTCGGTGGCCTCGATGGTTCCAGAGATGGTGAGCGTGTGATCCGAGCCCTTGCCGGCGAGGAATAGAAACCAGACGAGGGCGACGGCCGCCGCCGACACGGCGACGATGATGACAGGTTTGCGTGGCTTCATCGGTTGGACTCCAGATTGTGTTCGACCCAGGCGATATCGAGTTCGCCGAGCAGCCGCGCCAATTCGACATCGGCCTGCACGGCGGCATGGCGCGCATTGATCAATCCGGCGCGGGCGGCAAGCAAATCGGCTTCGGCGCGCAGATACTCGGCCTGCGTGTCGGAACCGGTGGACAGACGCAACTGCTCGATGCGGACGACTTCCTCCAGACTGGCCACGGCGCGTTCAAGACTGGCGATCCGCGCGCGTGACTCCTGCCGCAGCGCCAGGGCCTGGTCCAACTGCGCGGCGGCGCGTTCCTGCGCCAGCCGCCAATCCTCGGCGGCGGCGTTGCGTCCGGCGTCGGCCTCGGCGATGGCCCCGCCGACCGCGCCGCCGGTAAACAACGGCAACCCGACCAGCAGGGCGGCGTTCCATTCGTCGGTGCGATGCCCGCTGGCGTCACGCAGATCGGTCCAGGCGCCGCGCAAGTTCAGCGATGGCCAGCGCGCCCCGCGCGCGGCTGATCGTCCGGCTTCTGCCGCCACCAGCCGCAAACGCGCGCTTTCGACGTCGGCGCTCTGCGCGAGAACACGAGCAGAGAGCACGTCGACGGAATCCATTGACTCCGTCGCCGCGGGTTCGGCAACCGGCAACACCATCAAGGTGTCGGGGGACGCGCCGATCAGGCGGGCCAGATCGCGGCGGGCGACATCGAGCGCCGCCTGCGCCTGCGCCCAATCGGCGTCGGCGCCGGCCAGCGCCGCCTCGGCGCGCGCCACATCGACATTGGCGGCGCGTCCGACCGCGCGGAGTTGCGCGACACGGTCACGCTCGGCATCGACCGCGGCGCGTCGCCGCTCGTGCGCGGCGACCAGTTCCTCATCGGCGCGCACCGACAGGTAGGCGGCCACGACGCGGGCGATGAGACGCTGCTCGGCGTTGGTGTGGGCGGCCTGGCCGGCGTCGCGCAGGCGTCCTGCCTGACGCACCCGCGCTTCGCGCGCGCCGCCATCGAAGAGCATGTAATCAATCTGCAATCCACCCTGCATCAGCGTCTCATCGAAGGGCGGGATGCGCGTCAGGTCAAAGCCATGAATCGGCCAGGCCGCCATGGGTTCTTCATATTGATAGAGTGAGCCGGCCAGACGCAATGTGGGGAACCAGGCGGCGCGTGCCTGGCGCAGCCGCGCCTCCGCCTGCGCCGCTTGCGCCTCGGCCTGTTGCACGCTGGGATGCTGCGCCAGCGCCAGACGGACCGCCTCGGAGAGCCGCAGGGGTGCGGCGGTCACCGTGGCGCCGACGGCCGGCAGAACAACGAGCGTCGACAAGAGCGTCGTAATGCGCATTCGTCTGTTTGTCATTGGGTCGAACTCCCCGGGCGCGACAGTCCGCGCCGCACAAAGGCCAAGAGGTGCGCAAGCGCCCGTTCCTGGGTCGCGCGGTCGTGCATGTTGACCCCGGCGATTTCCTTCAGGCCCCGGCGCATGATGACAAAGAACAGCGGCTGCGAAATGGCGCTGACGGTCAGCAGCACCGGGTCGCCATCGACAATTTCCCCTTCGGCCTGACCGCGCGCGACCAGCCCGGACATGTGCTTCATCATCGCGCCGATCGAGTCCTGAATCGGCGCGGGGAGCGGCCCGGTCAGCGACATCTCATGCAGCATCATCGCCGGCAGTTCGTGGTGCGTGTGCATGTACCGGAAGTAGGCGCGAAGGCCGGCCTCGATTCGCGCAAGCGCGGTGCCGTCGGCTTCGGTGGCGGAGCGCACAGCTTGATGCAGCGGACCGACCAGCCGGCGGATGACTTCATGATAGAGCCGTTCTTTAGTGCCGAAGTGGTAGGTGACCGCGCCGAGGTTGGCGTGGGCGGCATCGGTGATGGCTTTAATCGAGGCGCCGCGGTAGCCGCGCCGCGCGAAGACCTTGCGTGCGGAGGCGATCAGGGCGGAACGCGTGTCGCGCGATTCACTCATACGTATGAATTATACGGACGTGCCGGAGAATTGGTTGCAGCCAAGCGAAAAAGAATAGGACCAATTTGTCCTATACGAAATTTACCATTGTTGGCGAATGTGTTACGTCAGTCGAAAAACCTTCAGCGCATTGCTTCGGCAGATCGCTTCAACGCTGGTTTCCGCCCAATTCTGAGATCGGAAGGCACGCAGATTGACACCCAAATCGGGCACGCCGGGGCCGGGCCAGTCGCTGCCCCAGAGAGTCTTGGCGGCCAGCCTGTCGAGATCGGGAAACCATTGCGGAATCCGCACCGGCGGGATGCCGGAGAGGTCCATGTACACATTCGGATGGCGTTTGACCAGGAAACGCGCGGTCTCCATCCAGAGGGGGCGTCCGGCGTGGGCCAGGACGATCGTCAGTTCGGGAAAATCGCAGGCGACATCATCGAGATGAATCGGGTCGCCATATTTGATGCGCGCTCCCTGGAAGATCGTGGTGCCGGTGTGAAAGACAACCGGCACGCCCCGTTCGGCGCAGAAGCCGTACAGGTCGGCCAGAATGCGGTTGCCGCGCAGATAATCGTTCGGGTAAACCGCCTGATGCGGCGGATGAATCTTAATCGCGGTGATCCCCTCATCCAACAGCCGCGCCAGTTCGCCGCGGGGATCGCGCGTTGTGTGCGGATCGAGTGAGCCATGGGCAAAGAGCCGGTCGCGATGGCCCTGCACATACGCCGCGGCAAAGCGGTTGACCTCGTCGGTAAATCCCATCAACACCGGCGCGACATAGTTGATGATCCCGCACCGCTCGACCCCCGCCTCGTCCATCAGGGCCAGAAGCGCGCCGGGATCACGGGTGACCCGTTCGATCATCGTGAAATCTCTCCCCTGCTTCATCGTCGCCAGAATCGGCGGATGCATCTGCGCGAAGGGCGAGACGTGGATGTGGATGTCGATGGCGCCGGCCATGCCCCAATGTATGACCGCGACGGGGGATTTGTCACGATTCGCGGCGCGCATTCTTGACTGTCAAAAACACCGCGCGCCGGTGGGAATTCGACACCCAACCGGACCGGATGTGGAGTACTATAGTCCGATGTTCGAGTCGCACTGCCCCCGCGCATCCGGTCGGCGGGTCTCCGCCGCTTTGTTCTTTGCGCTCGTCACGCTATGGAGCGCCGGCGGGCATGCGCAGCCGTATGAATTGCCGCTGGCGGCGGCCCTCGACTCGGCGGTGCGCCACAACGAGCAGTATCAGACCGTGCTGGCGCAACTGGATCGGGCCGAGGGGCAGATCGTCAGCGCCCGCGCCGGCCTCTTCCCCACCATCGACCTGCACGCCAACTACAACCGCACGCTCGAACTGCCCAAGATCTTCTTTGCCGGACAGGAATTCACCATCGGCACCAAATACACGGTGGTCGGCGGGCTCACCTTCGACCAGACGGTGTTCGAAGGAGGCGGAGTCCTTTCGGCCTGGCAGGCGGCGCAGCAGTACCGGCGCATGAACGAACATCTGGCGCAACAGGCGCGCCTCGAACTGGAAGCGCAGGTCGCCACCGCCTACTTCGACGCCCTGCTGGCGGCGCAACTGGTCGATGTGTCGCGCCAGACATTGGCGTTGACCGAGGAACACGCCGCGGTGGTGGCGCGCAAGTTTGCCGATGGGATGGTCTCCGAGTACGACAACCTCAGCGCGCGGGTGCGTGTGGCCAACGCCCGTCCACCGGTCCTCCAGGCCGAAAACGACTTGCGTCTGGCGCTGTTGCGCCTGGCCAATCTGGTCGGGCTCCCGCCCGATCTGGAGATGGTCATCCATGACGCCGAGCCCGACTCGGCGTCCTGGGAGTACGACGGCACCGATCTGGTGACGATCGCCCGCCGCCAGCGCTCCGACCTGGCGGCCATGATGCACCGGATTTCAGCCATCGACAAAGCGGTGGGCGTGCTCAAGGCCGAGCGCTGGCCGTCGCTGCATCTGAAGGGAACATTCGACTATCAGGCGTTGACCGATGACAGCTGGCCGGCGCGCGACGACTATTTCCGCTCCTGGCAGGTGGGATTGTCGGCCTCGTACAATTTGTTCGACGGATTCCGTCGCCGGGGCAACATCCAGGTGTTGCGGGTCGATCAACGCGAGGCCGAGTTGCGTCAAAGCGAACTGGACCGCGCGGTGGCCTTGCAGATCGCCGACGCGCGCAGCCGCTTCGAGGAGGCCGGCGCCCGTCTGCAGGCGCAGGGCGAATCGGTGGCCGAGGCCGAGCGCGGACTGCAGATCGCCAATCTGCGCTATGAGTCCGGAGTCGGAACGCAGTTGGAAGTGCTCGATGCGCAGGTGGCGTTGGCCACCGCGCGTGTCTTCGCCGCCCGCGCCCGTCATGACCGCCGGGTGGCGCGGGTTGCGTGGCGGCTGGCCATGGGTGAGCCGGTGTTTGCCCGCGCCGGCGAGTAATCCGGAACAGGATCAAGGAGTCCGACGATGCGTGTTCAACATGTGTCCTCCGCGGCGATGCTCATGGCCCTGACCTTCGCCCTGGCCGGCTGTCAATCGGGCAATCAGGCGCAGAACACGATCGCCCGTATTCCGGTGGTTACCGCCCCGGTGGTCCGGGAGGATATCTCCCGCACGCTCTCCTTCTCCGGTTCGGTGGAGGGGATCCGTCAGGCAACGGTCAGCGCGCGTCTGGCCGAGACGATCGCGCGGGTACATGTGCGCAAGGGCGATGCGGTGCGCGCCGGGCAGGTGGTCGTGTCGTTTGACCAGTCCGGGCCGGCGACGTCGGTGCGCCAGGCGCAGGCGGTGTATGAGGACGCCAAAAAAACCCTTGAGAAATACGATCGTCTGTTCGCCGCCGGCGCGGTGAGCGAGTTGGAGCGCGATGCGCGTCGCACCGCCTACGAGGTCGCCAAGGCCGACTTCGAGGCCGCGCGCGACGCCGCCAATGTGCTGGCCCCGCTGACCGGGATCGTCACCGATGTGCGCGCCAGGGCCGGACGTCAGACCACACCGGGCGAGGCCTTGGTCGAGATTGCCGCCATCGACACGGTGCGCGTGTTGATCGATGCCACCGTCTATGAGGCCCGCGCGCTGGCCAAGGGAATGCCGATGCGGATTCAGTCGCAGTTGGACAGCGCCGCTTACGCGGCCGGCTGGGTCGACCAGATCGCCTCGTCGGCCGACCCCGACACTCGCATGTTGCGGGTCGAGGCGCTGGCGCCGAACCTAGAAGGCCGTCTCCTGCCCGGCATGTTCATCACCGTCGGCCTGGAATTGGAGCGCATCGCCGGCGCGGTGGCGGTGCCGCGCGAGGCCCTGGTCTACCGCGAATCGGGGCTGGGCGCCTTTGTCGTGCGCGATTCCCTGGCGCATTACACCCCGGTCACGGTCGGCGCCGAATCGGGCACGCGCGTGCAGATCACCAATGGCCTGACGCCCGGTGAGACGGTCGTCGTGCTCGGTCAACACTCCCTGCAGGATCAAAGCCCGGTCAATCCGGTGCCGCAGACGGCGGTGCGATGAAACTCTCCGACACCGCGATCAAACGGCCGGTCTTCACGGTGATGATGGTCGCCGCGCTGGTCGTGCTGGGCGCCTTCTCCTACAACCGCATCCCCGTTGATCTTTTTCCCGATGTCGACTTTCCCTACGTCGTGGTGATGACCGCCTACCCGGGCGCCGATCCGGAGACGATCGAGTCGGAGGTCACCAAGCTGATCGAGGATGAGATCAACACGATCTCCGGGCTCAAACACATCACGTCGACCTCGCAGGACGGCCTGTCGATGATCATCGCCGAGTTCGAACTCGGCGAGAAGCCCTCCGACAAGGCGCTGGAGGTGCGCGAGAAGATCTCGACCATCACATCCGAATTGCCCGACGACGCCGAGGAGCCGATCATCCAGCGGTTCGACCCCGATGCGATGCCGATCATGTCGCTGGTGGTCTCCGGCAATCGTCCGTTGAAGGAAATCACCACCTTCAGCAAGGACGTGATCAAAAAGCGTCTCGAGGGCGTGCCCGGCGTCGGGGCGGTGCAGTTGGCCGGCGGCGAGGAGCGCGAGATACAGGTTGCGCTGGACCGCGCCCGGCTGGAGGCCTTCCGCATCCCGGTCCACGAGATTGCCGCGGCCATCGCCCAGGCGAATGTCGAGATCCCGGTCGGCCGCCTCGATCGCGGCGAAAGCGAGATCACCGTCCGCGCGCTGGGCCGTCTGACCGACTGGCGCGACTTCGCCGCCATCGTGGTCGCGCACCGCGACGGCAAGCCGGTGCGTCTGGACGATGTGGCGACCATAAGCGACGGCATCGCCGAGCAGCGCAGCTACGCGCGCTACAACGGCGCCGAGGCGGTCTCGCTCAATGTGGTCCGTCAGTCGGGCGCCAACACGGTGCAGGTCGCCGACGGCATCCAGGCGCGCCTGGTTGAGTTGCGGCGCGAATTGCCGCCCGACATCCAGATCGTGGTCGCCACCGACAACTCCACTTTCATTCGCGATTCGGTCGAAGATGTGATCGTCAACATCCTCTACGGCGGCCTGCTGGCGGTGCTGGTCATCTTCATCTTTCTGGCCGATTGGCGCACCACGCTGATTTCGGCGCTGGCCATACCGACGTCCATCATTGCCACCTTCATGATGATGGACCTTTTGGATTTCACCATCAATTTCATGTCGCTTCTGGGTCTGTCGATCGCCACCGGGCTGCTGGTCGATGACGCCATCGTCGTGATCGAAAACATCCATCGCCACTTCCATCGCGGGGGCAACAGCCGCGCCGCCGCCGCCGAGGGCACCGGCGAAATCGGCCTGGCGGTCATGGCGACGACCTTCACGATCGTGGCGGTGTTCGTGCCGGTCGCCTTCATGGGCGGCATCGTCGGCCGCTTCTTCTACCAGTTCGGGATGACCGTGGCGGTGTCGGTGCTGGTCTCATTGTTTGTCGCCTTCACGCTCACGCCGATGCTGTTTTCACGCCTGGTCACCCGCCCCGAGGAGGAGCAGACCGCGCGTGCGCAACGCGGCCTCTTTGCCCTGCTGGCGCGCTTTAACGCCGTCTTCGAGCGGCTCAAGGAGTTGTACCGTCGCGCGCTCGCCTGGGCGCTGCGCCATCGGCTGGCCACGATGACCATGGCCACGATCGGGTTTGTCGGCAGCTTCTTCCTGGTGCCCTTTATTGGCACCGAATTCCTGCCGATGTCGGATCGCGGCCAGATCTATATCGCCTTTGAGGCGGCGCCGGGGACGACGTTGCGCCAGACCGTCGAACTGACCGCACGGCTCGAGGAGCGCCTGCGCGCAATCCCCGAAGTCGCGGGCATCTTCACCACCATCGGCGCGCAGCAGCAAGGGGTCAACGAGGGCATGGTCACGGTGATCCTGACACCGCATGACCAGCGCGACCGCCATGCGTTCGCGTTGCAAAGCGAGATGCGCGAGCGATTGGCCGACTTTCCCGGCCTCTACCTCGGTTTGGCGCTGGAGGCCGGCTCGATGGAGCAGCAGCCGATCGGCATTTCGGTGCAGGGCGAGGACCTGCGGGTGCTGCGGATGCTGGCGGCCGCGGTGGAAGACTCGGCGAAAGCGACGCCCGGGGCGCGGGAAATACGCAATTCGCTCTCCGGGGCGCGCCCGGAAACGCAGATCGTGGTCGATCGCGAGCGCGCCAGCGAGCTGGGCCTGTCAATGGCGGCAATCGCCTCCGATTTGCGCACACTCATCGATGGCCGCGATGTCACGACCTTTAAGGAGGGCACGGAGGAATACAACGTCCGTCTGCGGCTGGCCCCGTCCGATCGCGGCGATCCGTGGTCTTTGGCCAACCTTATGATCGGCAGCACGCGCGACATCCCGGCGCATCCGAACTTCATGGTGCCGCTGAAGGACGTGGCGCATCTGCAGCCGCGCGGCGGGCCGGCGGAAATC
>DATMBC010000061.1 GCA_035559435.1 bacterium | reverse complement strand
CGTTGCTTATGGGGCACCCGGCACGCCCCGACACAAGGCGCGTGTCAGGGCCACCCCGCCAAATCTGTGGAATAAGTCTCCTCGTTGAGGGTAGTGTAGGTGCGAGGTTGAAATGATCGTGCTGCGCCGATATCTGGGTGTCCCCGCACTGATAAGCGTGCTGCTGGTCGTCAGTATCAGCGAAACGGCCGGTGCGTGCGCTGTCGAGGGCGCGGACACCGCGTGGAACTTCTCGGATGTATGGGTGTGCGGGAACTTCTACGAATTGTTGCGCGCGGGTGCCTCGCGGAACAAGGCGCTTGGGGAATACGTCGGTTTTGTTGGACGAAAGCTCGTCGCGATTCTTCCAGCGGGGTGCCGGGCCCGATCGGCGAGATTCATGGTGGTTGATGATGAGGAGCCGACGGCGCGGCTCGCTCTCGGCCGAATCGTTCAGGTGACCGTCGGGATGCTGCGGCGGATGGATAGCGAGGCAGACTTGGCGGCGGTCCTCAGTCACGAGATCGGCCACGCCTGTGCCCTCCAGGGCCTGTCGCTGTTACCGCTGGACAGCGCGAACCTTGATTCGGCCCGCACCTCTCAGTTCACCCGGCGACTACAGCGTGATCAACTGAATGCCGACTCCCTTGGCCTCCGTTACCTGGTGGCAGCCGGATACGAGCCGGCCGCTGCCCTCAGGATGCTGGAGAGAGTGCAGGAAACATGCGCGGACATTTCCTATGGTCCGCCGGACCCGCAGGATGAGGATGATCTTCTCAGCCGATGCCAGGCCGTTGCACGCCTCATTGCGGAGATCCCACCCGAGCATCGTCCCGCGGTCAGAAGTGAGTGGGCATTCCGCTCCGTGATGAACCTCTTACTCCCGCCGGTAAGCCCGACTGATCAGTCATTGTCTTCGACTCTGCGGCGTTGACGCGCCCTTTGCTTCACGGCCCAGCTGGGCGGCCCTGACGAGGCCCTCTCTCGTCAGAAGGCATTCAAACGCCCCCGACACGCGGCGAACCAACTTTGTGGATCTGACGACTCATGTGACATTCTGAGTTGTTTCAGTGTGTCAGGGCTACCCGCCCGCGCCCCCACTTCGGGGGTGACGGTCACACGGGGGGTATAGGGTGAATACCGCAAGATCGTTCTTCCCCTGTTGCCCCCCCAATGACACCTGCCAACGACGCGCTGCGCGAGAGACCCGGAGTGGAACCCGGATTCATCGCGCTCCCCAATCGGACCGCCGAAGGGCTGTCGGCGTGGCCGTATTCGCTCGCAAGTTTGAAACTGTACCTCTACCTGTGCCGGCAGTCGTGGGGTTGGCGCAACAAGGCGACCAGGTCCTGCTATTGCCGGAAGTGCATCGCGCAAGCCACCAACATGCATGTCGCGACAGTTTCGATTGCGCTCACAGTATTGGAGAATGCCGGGCTGGTTGAGTTTCGCAGCGATGGACGGATCGAACTGGATCTGAAGCGACCGGAATCGTATCGGGCGACGGCGCCGCGATGCCCGGCGCATTCGACTCTCAATTACCAGCAACCGGGCACCGTTGCGAAACGGCAACGCCGACGTTGCCAAACGGCGACGAGAGGGTTGCGATACGGCAACACCAAGCACGCGCATGCGGATGTCTCCTCGTCGGTTACGAGCGCCGAAAAAAAGCTCCTAAAGAAAGAGACAGAAATAAGAACTTCCCCGGCTTCGCCGGGGGCTCTTCAAATCAATCAATGCAAAAGCCAGAGAAGCGTTGAACAACCGGGGCGTTGCAGCCCCCCGGGCCGGAACGCGCATTGGGGAGGGCGAGGCTCCCGCCGAGCCGCCGCAGTTGCGAGCACACCCAGGCAGAACTGCCGGGAATCGATATCCGACTCCGATCTGTTCGGCGCTCGCGCCAGGCAAGATCCCCGTTTCCGCGAAGTCGCGGTCGCATGGATCCGGAAGTGTCCCCATGAGCCGGGGAGAGCCGGCAGCGTGGATTCGTGGACGGGACATCTGATCCGGATTGCCGAACGGCTCAATGTCAGCCCGCACGTTTTGATTCGCTGTGTCCCCGATGGCGTTGCCAGCCCGCGCGGGTATGTGAGGGGACTTGAGAACGGCGCCTATCCGCTTCCGGCGTGGACAGAAGACCCCGCGCATAGGCAGACGTTCTATGATTGGCTGGATCGCAGTTCTTGTAGTCCGTAGGGCGCGAGCGCCCTCTGCACGCACCGTACTTTGCATCGGCGGGAAAAACGGTGCGTACAAAGAGCGTACGCATTTACGAACTACTTGCGCGGAAAGACCCCGTCTTGCATCTTGTTTCCGAAATGGACCGTGGTCGGATTGCGATGACGATCTCGCTTACGGCGCTTCTGGCCTGCACCGGCGGGCCGGTCACTGCGCGCTGCAAGTGTTTTCATCCCTTTCATGAAGTTAGCAACGCAATCGCTGGACGCGGCGAGACATAAAGCGAGTTGCTCAATTTCGGATGAGGAGAGCGCGCCGGGGCGCACCGCCACGCTGCTCTCCTGAGAGAGGATGCGTGCCATTCTTCGTCTACTCTGTGGATCGCGACGAGTCACGGGCCGCGTTCACGTGCCTTCGAGAGATTCGGCTCGCCGGGAAATCTTCCGCCTTGGCTTCCTTTGTGCGCAAGAAGAGCCCGACAAGTGCGCCGTATACTTGGCACGCTGATGAGACTGCGCTCATATCAGAGATCGAGAAGGCGACCGCAGACAAGGCGATCATCATCGATTTGAAGCCGCGTGACCTCAAAGCAGTCTCTCTCTTTCGGCTTCACGATGTGTGGGGGTACTCCCAGTCCGAATGGACGGTACTAATGCTACGTCTTGAAGACTTGTACATCGATCATCCCGTTGCCGACCCCGCGCGATTCAAGGAGCGCTTCGCCTCGCCGGAGGCGAAGACCAGCGATGTGTTTGAATTCCTGTATCTGTTGGGCGGCGTCACAGGAGGAACGTGGAACTGGGGGCTGGCCGGGCGTGTGAATGGTGCGTTGCTCTGGCCTAAAATGGCAGCCCACTTCAATGCCATTCTCTCGACGTTTGTCGGGAGTGCTGCCACTAAGATGTAGGACGGGGCTATCTTGAAGGAGGCGCTGTGTCCAATTCTAGGACGCAGGGGATGAGTTGCACGACTCCCGACGATCAGCGCCCACGACAAGTCCGCCTCCGGCGGGCGTTGCTGCGGTGCACCGGGCTCTTCCATATGACCCTGTCCCGGCTTGAGGTTACTTCGCTTCGTTCCCTCTTCGCGGAGCCAAGAACCACGATGCCACGAATCCGGAAAAAGTCCCGAATAATCCCACGCCAGCTATCATCAGTATGCCCGCAATCACGCGCCCCTCAGTCGTGATGGGATAACGATCTCCGTATCCTACGGTCGTAACTGTTGCCACTGCCCACCATAGCGCATCTTCTGCTGTACGGATGTTTGCGTTCTCGACACCCCTCTCAAGTCCCAAAACAGCAATGCTCGAGAAGACGAGCAGGAGAAGCGTCAGGATCGCTGCCGCAAGCACCGCACTCTCGGCTCGTTTTTCGAGAATGAATGAGGATAGCACCTTCGTTGCTCGGACTCCGCGCAATACCCGAAGAATGCGAAGCACCCTTGCAGCACGCCCGAGTCGCGCGAGATTAACGGCGGGGATGCTAGAAAGTAGATCGATCCAGCCCCAAGTTCTTAGATAGCGCCAACGATTTGGCGCTGAGATCAAACTGACGAGAAAGTCGATGAGGAAGAGCACGCAAATCAGAGTGTCAGCAACAGAGAGAATTGTCTCGGTGTCTTCTCCTGCAGGAACAAATGTGTCAATCGCTAAGAGGATCAGCGCCATAACGCATAGCACGAGCATAAATAGCTGATACGGCCCGGCAGAACCTTCCGAACGCATGTTTACCCCTTAGATGCAATGGCAGAAGTAAGTATCATCGGTCTTGCACGCTCATGGAATGCTCCCTAGCCGGGTTGCGAAGAGGGACGACTTTCCGATGCCGTCTCATTTGCTGGCGAAGGTGCGTGAGCCGTAGACGTATCGGCCTTCTCTGAGGCGGTCCGTCTCCGTTGCCGACGGATGCGAGGCGGTCCCATCAATTCACGTGTCTCCGTCGAGAGCATCCCCTGGATGGCGTTTGCCAAGTCTTCGAGGTCCACGAGGATCCCGTTTTGTTTGCGAATGATTCTTCGGAGATACATGAGGACGTCCTCTCTGAAGATGGATTTTCCCAGCTGGGCCGGGCTTAAGGCAGACTGGTGCTCCCAATGCTTTTCGTGCAGATTCTTACGGATCGAATCTCTGCTCAGGAGTGAAAAGCACTCGCAGGCCTCGTCTAGCTCGCATTGCCCAATGTCCACCGAAAACACCCGCTCATACTCGATTCCCTCCTCGAAACTTAAGTGATACAGGGTCCAAACTATGCCGTTGGTGAGCAATACCCATTCGTAGTTGTTTCGCGATGCATAGCCCTCGGCCTGTTCGATGTGCCGATCTCGGAGTGTGACTCCAGCAGACTTTACCTCGATGAGAATCTTTATGGCACCATCCAGTTTTATCGCCAAGTCAACATATTTGCCCTTCATTTCAGTCTCGCGTCCGATCTCTTCTAGAGCGTCATAACCGAGGACTTCTTCGAACACTTTTGCAATTCGAGCCGAAGTATCCGCCTCATTGAGATTATCAGACTGAGCTTGAAGCAGTCGAGGAATCCACGACTTGAGGTTTGAACGCAAGCGCGTATTCTTGGCCATAAGGTCTCCTTGATTGACTCCGAGTTACATTACTGACCGGGCGGGTAATATAGGGCACGGGCCACGACTCGCCAAACGGGTGTCACTGCCCCCATTCCCCCTTGACGCCCCCCCATGGGAAACCGACATTGGGGTTCCACGGTTTAGACCAGTCATGACCCAATCTCCGACAAGTTGAAGCGAGGAACCCCGATGAGTACCGCCACGATGAACAAGCCGACCACTTCAAGCGCCACTGCACATGTGAGCCGCCCTTCCTTGTGGGACATGGACTTACCGGCAGGGAAGAAGGCGCGTATGTACCGGATGCTCTACCAGTTCGGGCCCGCCAACGGGACCTTCCTGTTTCTGCCTTTGGACCAGGGGCTGGAGCATGGGCCGGTCGATTTCTTCAACAACCCCGACTCGCTGGACACCGACTACATCTTCCGTCTTGGGATCGAGGGCCGCTACTCGGGCGTGGCGATCCACATCGGGCTGGCAGAGCGGTACTACCCGAAGTTCGCCGGCAAGATTCCGTTGCTTTTGAAGGTCAACGGCAAGTCGACCATTCCGCCGGATGACGAGGCCTTTTCGCCGCTGACCGGCTCGGTGAAGGACGCGGTGCGTCTGGGCGCCGACGCGGTCGGTTACACGCTCTATGTCGGCTCGCCGGCGCAGGATCGCGACATCGCGCAGCTCAACAGCGTGCGCGCCGACTGCGAACGCTTTGGCATGCCGCTGGTGGTCTGGTCGTATCCGCGCGGCACCTTCGCCGAGAAGAAGGGCGGGCGCGATTCGCTCTATTGCGTCGACTATGCCGCGCGCATGGCCGAGGAATTGGGCGCCGATGTTGTCAAAATCAATCTGCCCAAGGGGACATCCGCCGACTCGCCGAAGCCGTATAACACCCTGCAGATGGACGAGCTGGAGATGGCGCGTAAGGTGGTCAAGTCGGCCGGCAGGTGCATGGTGCTGTTCTCCGGCGGCTCGAAGGTCTCGGATGCGGACTTGCTGCACAAGGTGGACATCTGCATGAAGGCCGGGGCGACCGGGTTGATCTTCGGACGCAACATGTGGCAGCGCCAGTGGGATGACGCGCTGGCCATCGGCCGGAAGGTGCATGAGGTGCTCGGGCAGTACGGGATGCCGGAGCGGGGGTAACAAAGATTGCTTCGCCCCGCGCGGGACAGCCTGGCCCATGGGGCTGCGGAATGGTGCGGGGCTCGCAATGACGGGTCGGGTGGAGTTGAGCGGAAGCCAGCAGCGTCATTGCGAGGAGTCCGCCGGAGGCGGACGACGAAGCAACCTTTTTTGGCGCGGTGGTGGGGGTAACAAAGATTGCTTCGCCCCGCGCGGGACAGCCTGGCCCATGGGGCTGCGGAATGGCGCGGGGCTCGCAATGACGGATGAAGGCCGAAGCGAAGGGCGTAGGCAACACGCCCATTTGCGCGCCGGTGGCCGGGGAGAGGGGCGTAGGCAATACGTCCCTACGTCAGGATGGGCAGGATTCGCGGCCCGGAAGGGCCGTTTTTGGGGTTGCCAAGGGCGGAGGACGGACTGAAATTCATCCCATTCGGGGCGGCGCGGGCCGTCGGCCGACTTCCGCAACCACACTGGAATCGCATTGACCAATTCTGTTGATCAGCCCAATGGCCGTGTGCCGGAACTGCTGGCGACGATCAATTCGCCGGCGGACCTCAAGTCGCTGTCGGCCGAGCAGCTGAAGCAGCTCTGCGACGAGATCCGGCATTACATCATCGAGGTGATCGGCCAGGTCGGCGGGCATTTCGCCTCGTCTTTGGGCGCGGTCGAACTGACCGTGGCGCTCCACTACGCCTACAACACCCCGCGCGACAAGATCGTCTGGGATGTCGGCCATCAGGCGTATGTGCACAAGATTCTCACCGGACGGCGCGACCTGTTGCCGACCATCCGGCGCTACGAGGGCATCTCCGGGTTCCTCAAGCGCGACGAATCGGAGTACGATGTCTTCGGCGCGGGGCATGCCTCGACCGCCATCTCAGCGGCGCTGGGCATCGCCAAGGCGCGCGACCTGAAAAACGAGAGCTTTGAAGTGGTCGCGGTGGTTGGCGATGGCGGAATCACCGGCGGGCTGGCGTATGAGGGGCTCAACAACGCCGGCGTGAGCGGGACCGATCTCACGGTCATCCTCAACGACAACCGCATGTCGATCTCTCCCAATGTCGGGGCGATCTCGCGCTACCTCGCCGAGATCATCACCGATCCATTCCTCAACAAACTGCGCGGCGAAATCTGGCAGGCGCTGGGCAAGGCGCCCTTCCATGACCGTCTGCAACTGATGGCGCGGCGCATCGATGATTCGCTCAAGTCGCTGATTGTGCCGGGGATGTTCTTCGAGAACCTCGGCTTCAAGTATGTCGGGCCGATCGACGGGCACAACGTCGCCGATGTGGTGGCGGTGCTCAAGCGCGCCCGCGAGATCAAAAAACCGGTCTTGATCCACCTGATCACCCGCAAGGGGCAGGGGCACGCGTTCGCCGAGAAGGATCCGGTCGGCTGGCACGGGGTGAAGGCGCCGGAGAAGGCGCTGATGACGGCGCCGGCCTCGAGCGTCGAGCCGATCAAGCCGAAGGAACGGCCGGTGCCGACCTACACCGATGTCTTCGGGCAGGTGATGATCCAACTGGCCCAGCGCGATCCGCGCGTGGTCGCCATCACCGCGGCGATGACCACCGGCACCGGGCTGGTGAAGTTCTCCGAGACATTCCCCAACCGCTTCTTCGATGTCGGCATTGCCGAGGGGCATGCGGTCACCTTCGCCGCCGGCATGGCAACCGAGGGGTTCCGTCCGGTCTGCGCCATCTACTCGACCTTCCTGCAGCGCGCCTTCGATCATCTGGTGCATGACGCGGCGCTGCAACGTCTGCCGGTGATCTTCTGCCTCGACCGCGCCGGTCTGGCCGGCGAGGATGGCCCGACCCACCACGGCAATCTCGATCTGGCCTATCTCGCCTCGGTGCCGGGCATGGTGGTGGCCGCGCCCAAGGACGGCAACGAGCTGCGCGACTTGCTTTTCACCGCGCTGGCCTACAGCGAGGGGCCATTTGCGATTCGCTATCCGAAGAGCTCCTCCTGGCGGTTTGAGGCGTCGGAGTCGTACTCGCCCATCCCGATCGGCACCTGGGAAAGTCTGCGCGACAGCGGCGATCTGTGCGTCTTGGCGGTGGGCGCGATGGTCAAACCGGCGCTGGAAGTCGCCGAGCGGCTCGAGGCGCAGGGTGTGCAGGTGGAAGTGATCAACGCCCGCTATGTCAAGCCGCTGGACGAGGCGATGCTGGAGCGGATCGCAACGACGTATCGCCAGGTGGTGACGATGGAGGAGGCGAACCGTCGCGGCGGCTTCGGCCAGGCGATCGCCGAGTGGATGCACAGGCGCCGCGCTCCGGTCCAGGTCGAGTGCATCGCCATCGAGGACTGCATCGTGCCGCATGGCGCGCGCAGTCTGCTGCTGGAATTGACCGGGCTGTCGGTGGCGCGGCTGGAGAAGCGCGTTCTCGGAATGATCGGAATGAATCCAGCGCGCGAATTCCGGAGCGCGGAAGAAAGGTCCCGGACTTGAAAAAGAATGCTTCGTCGTCCGCCTGCGACGGACCCCTCGCCATGACGGGAAAGACCGGATCGTCATTGCGAGCCCGCGCCTTCCGCGGGCGAAGCAATCCTTGTTGCGCTTTGCGTTACATGAGGGAGTTACTGTGCCGCTGAAGATCATTGTCGATGACAAGGCCGGCCCCTGTGGGGGCGTCAAGCGGGTGATCCGTCTGACCGAGCAGAACTTGAAGGCGGGCTACCGGACCGCCTCGCTGGGGCATGTCATCCATAACGACATCGAAATCGCGCGTCTGAAGGAACTGGGCTTAAGCGAAGTCGACCACACCGTGCTGGCCTGCGACGATGACCCGCCGGACACGGCCGGCAAGCGGCTGGTGATCCGCGCCCATGGCGAGCCGCCCGAGACCTTTGAGAAGGCGAAGCAACAGGGGCTGGAGATCGTCGATGGCACCTGCCCGGTCGTGACGCGCTCGCAGAAGTACGCGCAGAAGTATTACGAGCAGGGCTACCAGGTGGTGATCGTCGGCAAGCCCAAGCACGCCGAAGTGATCGGCATCCTCGGGCACTGCAACAACGAGGCGATCGTTGTGCACGACGAAAGCGACGTGATGCAACTGGACCCCGACCGTCCCACCTACGTGATCGCGCAGACGACGATTTCCGATGAGATGTGGTACGGCATGGTCGAGGCGATCCAGCGCCGCTGCCACGATGTCACCACGCGCAACACGATCTGCGCCTTCGTCGCCGACCGCGAAAACGAGCTGCGGGTCTTCGCCCGTTCGGTCGATGCGATCATCTTTGTCGGCGGACGCAATTCCTCCAACACGATGGTGATGCACGAGGTCTGCAAGAGCGTCAATCCGCGCTCCTACTGGGTTGAGACCGCCGCTGAGGTGCAGGCCGAGTGGATCGAAGGCGTCGAGTCGGTCGGGATTTCTGGCTCGGCCTCCACGCCGCAGTGGCTGCTGGAGGCGGTGGGCAACGCGCTGGCGCGCCGTTTCGCCGACCGTCACGCCGCGCTGGCTTAACCCGACAAAAGAGTCACTGACAGCGGCGATCGTCACTTGACGATCGCCGTTTTCGTTGTACCTTGCGGGCCCTTCGATCGGCCGAAAGCGGCGGTCGCGGGGATGGCACGGATGATCATCGGAGTCCCCAGAGAAACGCTTCCCGGTGAGCAACGCGTGGCGATGGTCCCGGCGGTCCTGCCGCTTCTGACCAAGCTGGGCGCAACGGTCATCGTCGAAGCCGGGGCGGGAGCCAAAGCCGGGTATCCCGATGATGATTTCCGCGCCAAAGGGGCCGAACTGGTCGACCGCGCGGCGGTTTTTGCGCGCGCCGACATCGTGGTGCAGCTGCACGGCTACGGCGCCGATCGCGACAGCAATCGTCCCGACCTTGACGCGCTGCGTCCGGGGCAGACCCTGATCGGCTTCCATGAGGCGCTGGTCCGTCCGGAGGCGATACAGGAGCTGGCGCGTCGCGGGGTGACGGTTTTTTCCATGGAATTGATCCCGCGCATCACCCGCGCGCAGAGCATGGATGCGCTCTCGTCGCTGGCGACGGTCGCCGGCTACAAGGCGGCGCTCCTGGCCGCGGATCAATTGCCGCGCATGTTTCCGCTGTTGATGACCGCCGCCGGCACGGTGGCGCCGGCGCGGGTGCTGGTCATCGGCGCCGGGGTCGCCGGACTGCAGGCGATCGCCACCGCCAAGCGGCTGGGCGCGGTGGTCAGTTCGTATGACATCCGTCCCGCGGTCAAAGAGCAGGTCGAAAGTCTCGGCGCCAAATTCATCGAATTGGAGATCGCCGCTGAGGACGCCGAGGACAAGGGTGGCTATGCCAAGGCGATGGGGGAGGAGTTTTACCGGCGTCAGCGGGAATTGCTCTCGCATGCGATCGAGGCCAGCGACGTTGTCATTACCACCGCCGCGGTCCCCGGCAAACGCGCGCCGGTGCTCATTACCGCCGACATGGCGGCGCGCATGCCCAGCGGCTCGGTCATCGTCGATCTGGCCAGCGAATCGGGCGGCAATTGCGAACTGACCAAGCCGGGCCAGACGGTGCGCGTCGGCAGTGTCACCGTGATCGGGGCGGTCAACCTGCCCTCGTCGGTGCCGTATCACGCCAGCCAGTTGTATGCCCGTAACGTGACCAATCTGCTGGCGCTTCTGCTCAAGAAGGGCGAACTGGTCATCAATCACGAGGATGAGATCATCCACGAGACGCTGGTCATCGAAAACGGCGCCATCGTGCATGCGCGTGTGAAGGATGCGCTCGCCGCGCGCGCTTGAGAATCGCCATGGAAATCTTTGTCATCGCATTGACCATTCTGGTGCTGGCCAACTTCCTCGGTTTCGAGGTGATCAGCAAGGTCCCGCCGACGTTGCACACGCCGCTCATGTCGGGATCGAACGCGATCTCCGGGATCACCATCATCGGCGCGATCCTCTCGGCCGGCTCGCAGCACACCACCCTGACCGCGGTGCTGGGCACCGCCGCGGTGGTCTTTGCCATGATCAATGTGGTCGGCGGGTTTCTCGTCACCCACCGCATGCTGAGGATGTTCAAACGGAAGTAGCCGATGCGCGAAGCGATCATCAATCTGGCCTACATCCTCGCCGCGACCCTGTTCATCCTCGGGTTGAAGGGGCTTTCGCATCCGCGCACCGCGGTGCGCGCCAATCTGCAGGGCGCGCTGGGGATGCTGATTGCCATTGTCGCCACGTTGGTCGACCGACACATCGTTGGCTTCAAATTGATCCTGCTGGGGGGCGTGGTCGGCTCCGGCCTCGGCGCGGCGTTCGCCCTGCGTGCGAAGATGACCGGCATGCCGCAGATGGTGGCGTTGCTCAATGGCTTCGGCGGTTTGGCCTCGGTCCTCGTCGCCGGCGCGGCCATCCACGAGGCGCTGCATCTGCCCGGCGACCCCTCGCTGCAGATGACCATCGCCACCGGCCTGTCGGGTTTGATCGGCGTCGTCACCTGGTGGGGCAGCTTGGTGGCATGGGCCAAACTCGAAGGGGTGATGAGCGAAAAGTCGGTCGCCTTCCCCGGCCAGCAGGTGTTCAACGGCCTCCTGCTTCTCGCGGCGCTGGCACTGACCGCCATGCTGGCGCATTCGCCCTATGACATTGAGTACTACTGGCTGATCTGCGGCATCGCCACGATCCTCGGTTTTACCCTCATTCTCCCCGTCGGCGGCGCCGACATGCCGGTGGTGATTGCCCTGCTCAACTCGTATTCGGGTATGGCGGGCGCGGCCACCGGCTTTGTGCTCAACAACTATGCGCTGATCATCGCCGGGTCGCTGGTCGGTTCCTCCGGCATTATCCTCACCAACATCATGTGCAAGGCGATGAATCGTTCGCTGGCCAACGTGATGACCGGCAAGGGGACCGCCGCCGGCGCGGCGGCCAGGGCCGAGGATGTCTACGCCGGACGGATCAAGTCGGTGCAGGCCGAAGAAGTCGCCATGATCTTCGACGGCGCGCAGTACGTCGTGATTGTGCCCGGCTACGGCATGGCGGTGGCGCAGGCGCAGCATGCGGTCGCGCAACTGGCCGCCTTCCTCGAGGCGCGGGGCTGCACCGTCGAGTATGCCATCCATCCGGTCGCCGGACGCATGCCGGGGCACATGAATGTTCTCCTGGCCGAGGCGAATGTGCCCTACGACAAGATGAAGGAGATGGATGAGATCAACCCGTCGTTTGCGCAGGTCGATGTCGCGCTGGTCATCGGCGCCAACGACGTGGTCAACCCGGTCGCCCGCACCGACCCCAAATCCCCGATCGCCGGCATGCCCATCCTCGATGTCGACAAGGCCAAGACCGTGATCGTCATGAAGCGCTCGCTGTCGCCCGGCTTTGCCGGCATTCCCAATCCGCTCTTCGCCGCCGACAACACCCTCATGTACTTCGCCGACGGCAAGCAGGGTGTGCTGGAAATCCTCAACGCGCTCAAGCAGTCGTAGCTCATCTATCCCGCGCGCGTCCTCGCTTGGTCGCCACGGCAACCGTGCTGCACGGAATCGCCCACCCCGCCTGCTCCTTTTCTGCCTCAAGCCACGATAGACGATTGCGAAAGGCGGGGAAAGAGATCCCAGAACCATCCGCTTGAGGCAATGTCTCAAGCGGATGGTCCGGGAATGAGGGATCGTATGCGTGCGGGCTGCTACGCGGTCGCCGTCTCGATTGTCTCCACCGGCAGGTCCAGCCCTTTGCGCCGGATCAGCCAGTTGTGCAATCCCTTGGCCGCGATTTTCGCCTGGCCCATGGCGAGGATGACCGTGGCGCCGCCGGTGATCACATCCCCCGCGGCGAACACACCCTCGCGCGAGGTCATGCCGGTGGCCTTGTCGACCACCACCACGCCCTTCCTGTCGGTCTTGATGTCGGGGGTGGCCTGGGTGATGAGCGGATTGACGCCGAAGCCGAGCGCGAGAACCACGGTGTCGACGTCGAAGATTTCCTCGGAGCCCTCGACCGGAACAGGGCGGCGGCGTCCGGAGGCGTCGGGCTCGCCCAATTCCATGCGCTGGATCTCGATGCCCTTGACGAAATACTCCTCATCGCCGATGTAGCGCGTCGGCGCGGTCAGCCAGCGGAAGTCGACGCCCTCCTGGATCGCGTGCTCGATCTCCTCGCGGCGCGCCGGGGCTTCGGCGCGGGTGCGGCGATAGAAGCAATACACCTTCTCGGGTCCGAGGCGCAGCGCGGTCCGGCAGGCATCCATTGCCGTGTTGCCGCCGCCGATGACCGCGACCCGTTTCCCACAACGCACCGGTGTGGCCGCCTCGGGGAAGCGGTCGGCGCGCATCAGATTGATGCGTGTCAGCCATTCGTTGGCCGAATAGATGCCGTTGAGGTTTTCGCCCGGCAGTCCGGTAAACCAGGGCAGGCCGGCGCCGGTGCCGAGGAAGACCGCGTCGAAGCCTTCCTCCTCGACCAATTCATCGACCGTGAACAACTTGCCGATGATCGCATTGCAGATGATCTCCACGCCCATCTTGCGCAGGCAGTCGATCTCCGCTTCGATGACCTCGCCCGGCAGGCGGAAGCGCGGGATGCCATAGAAGAGCACGCCGCCCGGGCGATGCAGCGCCTCGAAGATGGTGACCTTGTGGCCGCGCTTGGCCAGTTCGAAGGCGGCGGTCAGTCCCGCCGGCCCCGATCCGACCACCGCAACCCTGCACCCGGTCGGCGGCGCCACGTCGGGGATTGAGACTTCGCCGGAGGCGCGTTCCCAGTCGGCGACAAACCGCTCGAGGTTGCCGATGGCGATCGGCCGCTCTTTCTTCTCGAGCACGCAGGTTGATTCGCATTGATCGGACTGCGGGCAGACCCGCCCGCAGATGGCCGGCAGCACATTGGTCTCTTTGATCTTGCGCGCCGCCGCGCCGAAGTCCCCCTCGACGATCAGGTGGATGAACGACTTGATGTCAATCTGCACCGGACAGCCCTCGATGCAGGTCGGCTTGAGGCATTCCAGGCAACGGGTGGCCTCGCGCATCGCCGTCTCGGCGTCGAATCCAAACGGCACCTCGAGAAAGTTGCGGCGGCGCTTTTCCGGTTCCTGCTCCGGCATGAACTGCCGGGGAATCTTCATCCGTTCCTTGGGCGTGAGTTTCCGGGTGTCGGTCATGGCATTGCCTTCTCGATATGGCAGAGGTGATCAAGCGCCAGCGCTTCCAGCGGACGGTACATCCGCTGGCGCAGCGCCAATTCGTCGTAATCGACCTGATGCCCGTCGAAATCCGGGCCATCAAAGCAGGCAAACTTTGTTTGTCCCCCGACCGTGACCCGGCAGCCGCCGCACATCCCGGTGCCGTCGACCATCACGGCGTTGAGGGAGACCATGGTCTTGATTTGGTGCGGGCGGGTCAGCGCGCTGACCGCGCGCATCATCGGCACCGGCCCGATGGCCAGGACCGCGCCCACCGGCTCCCGGTCGATCACGCGCTTCAGCGCGTCGGTCACCAGTCCCTTGATGCCATGGGAGCCGTCGTCGGTGGTGATCAGCACATCGTCGCAGACCGAGCGCATCTCGTCCTCGAGCAGCACCAGATCCTTCGAGCGGGCGCCGACGATGCCGATGACCCGTCGCCCTTCGGCCTTGGCCTCCCGCGCGGTGGGCATTACCGCGCCGGCGCCGTAGCCGCCGCCGATGACCACCAGAGTGCCCGTGCCCAGACCATGAGCGCGTTGCCCCAATGGCCCCACCAGATCGGTGAAGGCGTCCCCTTCCTTCAAAGCGACCATCTGCCGCGTGGTGGCGCCGACCGCCTGAATGATCAGACGCAACGTGCCTTCCTCTCGGTCCCATCCCGACAGCGACAGGGGGATGCGCTCGCCTTCCTCGCCCAGCCGCACGATGATGAATTGTCCCGGTTGCGCCTTGCGGGCGACCCATGGCGCTTTGACGTGCATCATCGCCATGGTCGGGGTGAGCATGGATTTCTTTACGATCGGATACATGGCCTCATCTCCGTTCGCCGGGTTTGGGCGGCGAACTTACCCGAATATACCAGTGGCTTTAACTCGCCATTTGGCAATAGCATGCGTCTGCCAAACCTTTTGACAAAGGCGACTGAAATCCGTCTATTTGCCAGCCCCGGAGCCGGAGAGCGAACTTTTTGCCGTCGTCGCTGTTCTAACCGGCGCCCGAGGAGGATCGCAAGTGTTCCGTACAATCCTGCCGCTTCTATGGCTGGCGCTGACCCTGGAGATTCCGATGACATCACCGACACAGGCGGCTGACACGCTGGTTGTGGGCGCCCAGGCCCCCGATTTCACCCTGCCGTATGCGACCAAAGATTCCATCGCCGCCGAACCGCTGACTCTCTCCCATGAGCTGGGCCACGGGCCGATCGTGCTGGCCTTCTATCCGGCCGACTGGAGCGGCGGTTGCACCGTCGAGGTCTGCACCTTCCGCGATCATTTCGCCGAGCTCAGCAAACTGGGCGTGCGAGTGTGGGGAATTTCCGGCGACTACAAGTGGTCGCACTACGAATGGGCGCGCCATCACAACCTGCCCTTTGAGCTGCTGTCCGATCATGATCACGCCGTGGCGCGGCTCTACAACAGCTACGATCCGGCGCACCTGCTTAATCGCCGGACGGTCTATGTGGTGGGGTCCGATGGACGGATCGCCTACATGAACGACAACTACCGCGCGCGCGAACCGCAGGATTTTGAAGCGCTGAAGACGGCGCTGGCCGGGATCCGGTAGGCCGCTCCGGCGAATCCGGGCGGGCCGTCGCGCCCTTGCCATCCCGATTCGGTTTGGATTATATTCCCCCTGCGCCTGATCTCGCATCAGGGTTCCACATGGGGCAGTAGCTCAGCTGGGAGAGCGGTACGTTCGCAACGTACAGGTCGGCGGTTCGATCCCGCTCTGCTCCATTTGAATTGACGAGGGCTCCGCACACGCGGAGCCCTCGTGTTTTGGCGCCCAACAAACGGGCCGGGTGCGACCACCCGGCCCGTTTTCCCGGATGCGCAGACCGCGTCTACTTCGGTGTGGCGGCGCCGTCGGCCGGTTGTCTACTTCAGGAGATCATCTCCATGGCCGATGGTCCGGTGAAAGAAGACCTGACCGGAGGGGTCAAGGACCGCCGCGGAGGTAGCGGCGGTGGCCTTGTCCCCGCATCCGGTCAGCGCGCAGCCGGGCCCGCAGGCAACCTCAGCCGCAGAGGCGCAGCCGCCCGACGCGCTCTCCTCGCAGATCACCACACACTCCGGAGGACAGACATCCCGGCACTCTTCCACCGTCATGCCGGCGCATGCGGACGCGCACGCCGTTGATGTGCAGAGGTTCGTTTCATCCGCCCAGGCAGCGGCAAACGACATTCCCAACGCCACGATGGCCAGCGCCATCATGGTCAGACGCAATGTGGTCTGCATGACAGACTCCTTCTTCGGTTGTGAGAGTTGACACCGATCCCACCGCGGGACCGGATCTCAGACCAGGAGCCGTCTCTCAAATCAGAAGCAGGCAATGCTTGATGCAGATGGCGGATCCGGATTCAGCAAGAAGATGAGAGGGTGGAGCGTGGCTGTGGGCGAGTTGAAGCGTCTGATCCAGTTGGCGCAACGCCAGCGTGGCGATACTGACGGGCGCCGGATCGGGGCTGCCCGATCGCGAATCGGCCTCGATGACCCGCATGGCGAGGGCGCGTCCCGGCAGACACACCGGACAATCCCCCCAATCCATGGGGCAGGGGCTCTCGCCGTCGCAGGGAAGCGGCAGGCAATCGGTCGTCGTGACGCAGGCGGCATCGGCGGCGCAGTCGGCGGGGCCGGTCGGGGTGCAGCCTGAGCAATCGTCGTCGGCCTCCACGTTCAGGCAGCAACCGGACGCCTCCGGCCCCGACCAGCAGACCATCTCGACCGGTGCGGGGGCCCCTTCGATCTCGCAGGGACCGATGCAAAGGACATACGGTCCCGGCGCCGCCTGGAAGCCGGTGAGCAGAAGCGAAACGACGAGGATGAGGGCGCCGCGAACCCAACTCATTGTCCGCTTGTACGCCTCCGCGGGGCCCCGGGTTCAAACAAAGTGATGCCAGGCGGGCAATGTCACTTCCGTCAATCGGTTATGCACGGCGGCGCGCCGCGCGGCGGCGGGTATCGTCCTTGTCTGCCCCCTCAGCGAGTGGTATAATCGGCTGGGTTCGTGCTAGGCGGGGAGATAGCGGTGCCCTGTACCCGGAACCCGCTCTACCGGGGCTGAAGACCGTCCGAGGCCTCCAGCCCGACATGATGCAGGCCGGTTAAGTGATGTTGATGACCGGGTCTTGCGCAACGGTCGGTCGCCCAACCCCGCCAGGACCGGAAGGTAGCAACGGTAAGCGGATCGTATCGTGTGACGTAAGGTGGCCCAGTCGGAGTTGGCTGGCGGGCCGGTCGTGACGGGCAAGGTCGACGACGGGTGCACGAACCCAAATTCTTATATAGGTCCTATGGGACCTATGGGACCTATTTCAAATGGCTGACTCCTACCAGGCCCTCGCCCGCAAGTGGCGCCCGCAGACCTTCGACGATGTCGTCGCGCAACCGCAGGTCACCACGACCCTGAAGAACGCGCTGGCCTCCGGACGCATCCACCACGCCTACCTCTTCTGCGGACCGCGAGGCACCGGCAAGACCACGACCGCGCGCATCCTTGCCAAGGCGCTCAACTGCGAGAAGGGGCCGACCCCGACGCCGTGCAACGAGTGCCACGCCTGCCGGTCGATCACCACTGGCTCCAACCTCGATGTGCTGGAAATCGACGCCGCCTCCAACACCGGCGTCGACCAGATCCGCGACCTGCGCGACTCGACGCTTTATGTGCCGGCGCAATCGCGGTTCAAAATCTACATCATCGATGAGGTCCACCGGCTGACCTCAAATGCCAAGGACGCGCTGCTGAAGACGCTGGAGGAGCCGCCGCCGGCGGTAAAGTTCATCTTCGCCACCACCGAGGCGCACGAAGTGCCGCAGACGGTGCGTTCGCGCTCGCTGCGTCTGGATTTCCACTTGCTCTCGCAGGATGCCCTGCGCCGCCACCTGCAGACCATCGCGTCCAACGAGAAGCTCGATATCGAGCCGGGGGCGCTGGAAGTGATCGCCGCCGAGGCGGCCGGGTCGGTGCGTGATTCGCTCTCGCTTCTCGACCAGATCGCCGCCTACGCCGGGGGACGAGTCACCGTCGATCTGGCCAACGAGGCGCTGGGGCTGGTCGACACCCAGATACTCTTTGCCTTCACCGATGCGGTCGCGCGCGCCGATGTCGGGGCCGCGATCGATGCGGTGGGGGCGGTGGCACGCGCCGGGCGCGACTACCTGCAGTTCGCGCGGCAGTTGACCGAACACCTCAAGCGCCTGCTGTTCGCCAAAACCCTTGGCGCGAAATTCAGCGACGAGGGGCTGGGCGCCGAGGACCTGGAGCGCTACCGCACGACCGCTTCTACTTGGGAAGAAAACGACCTTCTCCGTTTGCTGCTGATGGCCCTCGAAGTGGGCCAGCGGGTGCGGCGTGGCGCGCCCCAGCCGCGCATGGAGCTGGAGATCTACGCCATGCGCGCCGCGCGAATGGAATCCTCGATCGACCTGCGCGCACTGCTGAAACGACTGGAAGCACAGGGCGCCGCGATGCCACCGGCGCCGCGTCCCGCCGCTCCACCGGCGCCGCCCCAGGCCAGGGCGCCGCTGCCGACCAAGCCGATGGTACGCGCTCCCGAGCCGGAACCGCCGTTGGCGCCGGAGCCGCCGCGCGCCGCCGTCGGTGAGTTGGCCTGGGAGCCGATCCTCGAAGCGATCTGCGAGCACCGTCCCAGTCTGCGTTCAGTTCTGGGGCATGCGCAGATCGTGCGCACCTCGCCCGGTGTGTTCGAGCTGCACGTGGCCAAAAGCAACGAGTTCCAACAGCGGCAATTGGCGGAAAAGTCGGTGCGCGACCTGATTCACACCGAGACCATCCGGGCCATCGGCCAGGGAGCGCGTCTGAGCATCCATGTCAAATCGCTCGATGCCATGCCGGCCTCCGCCCCCATCGGCGCATCCTCGCCCGCGCCGGCCCGTCCGGCCAAGGCCGCCGACGAGCAGCGATTGGCCGACCATGGACTGCAAGAAATCTTGCGGCGTTTTGACGGGGAAATCGTAGAATAGCGCTCACGGCCCGAACGCCGTAGGGGAGAACCCATGACGAATATGGAACAGCTGCTCAAGCAGGTGCGCAAGATGCAGGCGGAGATGGAGAAGATCCAGCAGTCGCTCGAGAATGAGACCGTTGAGGGCACCGCCGGCGGCGGCATGGTCAAGGTGACCGTCAATGGCAAGCGCGAAGTCCTCTCCGTCAAACTCGATCCCGAAGTGGTCAAGTCGGACGATATCGAAATGCTGGAAGAACTGATCTGCGTCGCCGTCAACCAGGCCAACCAGAAGGCCGCCGAACTGCAGGCGCAGAGCATGTCGAAGCTGACCGGCGGCATGCCGCTGCCGGGAATGGGATTTTAGACGGTGCGGTCCGGAACGACCCCAACAAAGATTGCTTCGTCGTCCGCCTTCGGCGGACTCCTCGCAATGACGAATTCCGGAGACGGGAATGCTGCAATTCGTCATTGCGAGGAGATGCCCGCCGCAGGCGGGCATCGACGAAGCAATCTTTGTTTCCCCCCGACCGCAGACTGACGCGCCATGGCCAACACTTCCGCCACCCTCGATCACCTGATCGATCAATTCGCCAAACTGCCGGGCGTGGGGAAAAAGTCCGCCTACCGGCTGGCCTATCATGTCATGCAGGCGCCGATGGACCAGGCGCGCGCCCTGGCGCAGGCGATCATCGCGGTCAAGGAGCGGATCGTCTTTTGCTCGGTCTGCTACAACATCACCGACGATGACCCCTGCCCGATCTGCCGCTCGACCGAACGCAACAAGGCCATGGTCTGTGTGGTCGAGGAACCGCACGATGTCCTGGCCTTCGAACGCTCCGGCGCCTACCAGGGCGTGTATCATGTGTTGGGCGGCGTGTTTTCGCCGCTGGACGGCATCGGCCCCGAGGAGCTGAAGATCAGCGAGCTGGTGGCGCGGATCAAAGGCGACGGCATCCGCGAGGTGATCCTCGCCACCAACCCGACCGCCGAAGGGGAGATGACCGCCAACTACCTGGCCAAGGTGCTCAAACCGCTGGGGGTGACGATCTCGCGCATCGCCCGCGGGCTGCCGATGGGCGGCGATGTCGAGTACGCCGACACCAACACGATCATGCGCGCGCTCGAAGGACGGACGGAATTTTAGCCGTTTGATGGCGCGCGGCGCCCGTGGAGTCCGTCCCCTCCCCGCGAGAAGGCGGGGCTCCCGCCGAGCCGCCGGCCACACAGAGGATCAGGTTGACCATGTCATTCCTTGAATCGGCTCTCACCAAGATCTTCGGCTCCAAGCACGACCGCGATGTGCGGCGCATCATGCCGATTGTCGAGACGATCAACCTCCGCTTCGAGGAGTTTGAGTCGCTCTCCGACGAGCAGCTCCAGGCGAAGACCGCCGAGTTCAAGCAGCGGCTTGAAAACGGCGAAACGCTTGATGACCTCCTCCCCGAGGCCTTCGCCGTGGTCAAACAGGCCTGCAAGCGGCTGGTGGGGAAGACCTGGGAGGTGGTCGGGATTCCGACCACCTGGAACATGGTCCCCTACGATGTCCAGTTGATCGGCGGCGTGGTCCTCCATGAAGGCAAGATCGCCGAGATGGCCACCGGCGAAGGCAAGACGCTGGTCGCCACCCTGCCGCTGTACCTCAACGCCCTCGAAGGCAAGGGCGTGCATCTGGTCACCGTCAACGACTACCTCGCCCGCCGCGACGCCGAATGGATGGGCGAAATCTACAAGTTCCTCGGGCTGACCGTCGGCGTGATCCAGCACGACCAGGATCCGCCCACCCGCCGCGCCCAGTACGAGTGCGACATCACCTACGGCACCAACAACGAATTCGGCTTCGACTACCTGCGCGACAACATGAAGTACGATCTCGCGCACTGCGTCCAGCGCGGCCACCACTTCGCCATCGTGGACGAGGTGGACTCCATCCTGATTGACGAGGCGCGCACCCCGCTGATTATTTCCGGCCCCGCGGAGGAATCCACCGACAAGTATTACCGCGCGGACAAGATTATTCCCAAGCTGATTCGCGACATTGACTACACGATTGACGAAAAACACAAGACCGCTACGCTGACCGAAGAAGGCGTCAGCAAGTGCGAGCGCTTGCTGGGCCTCGGCAATCTGTACGACCCCGCGCACATGGACACCATTCACGGCGTCTATCAGGCCCTGCGCGCGCACACCCTGTTCAAAAAAGATGTGGACTACGTGGTGAAAGACGGTGAAGTCATCATCATTGACGAATTCACCGGACGGCAAATGCCCGGCCGCCGCTGGTCCGACGGCCTGCATCAGGCCATCGAGGCCAAAGAAGGCGTGCGCATCGAGCGCGAAAATCAGACCCTGGCCACCATCACCTTTCAAAACTATTTCCGCATGTACAAGAAACTCTCCGGCATGACCGGCACGGCGGAGACCGAGGCCGCGGAGTTCTCGAAGATTTACAACCTCGATGTGGTGGTGATTCCCACCAACAAGCCGCTCATCCGCATCGAGTACCCCGACGTGGTGTACCGCACCGAAGCCGAGAAATTCACCGCCGTGGTCAACGGCGTGCTGCAGGAAGACGGCAGCTTCGCCGATGGCGTGAAGCAATTTTATGAACGCGGCCAGCCGGTGCTCATCGGTTCGATTTCCATTGAAAAATCGGAAGTCATCGCCGGCTTGCTCAAGCGCGCAGGCATTCCCCACCACGTGCTCAACGCCAAGCAGCACGAGCGCGAAGCGTGGATTATCGCGCAGGCCGGGCGCAAAGGCGCGGTCACCGTCTCCACCAACATGGCCGGCCGCGGCACAGACATCCTGCTCGGCGGCAACCCGGAGTTCATGGCCCGCGAGTACTGCCTGAAACAAAAACTGGCCATGCCCTACGTGGCTCCGGTGCAGACCGCGCCAGGGACTGTCGGCGCGGCCGACAGCCGCGGCAACGTCCAGATGGTGCTCTTCCAGCAGGAAGGAAAAATCTTTCAGGTCCCGCTGGAAACGTGGCAGCCGATTTACGAGCAGTACAAGCAGCAGTGTCAGGCCGAGCACGACGAAGTGGTCAGGCTGGGCGGCCTGCACATTCTCGGCACCGAGCGCCACGAGGCCCGCCGCATTGACAATCAGCTGCGCGGACGCGCCGGCCGGCAGGGCGACCCGGGCTCCTCGCGATTTTTTCTTTCCCTCGAAGACGATTTGCTGCGCATCTTCGGCGGCGAACGCGTGAAGGCGCTGATGTACCGCCTGGGCATGACCGAAGGCGTGCCCATCGAGTCCAAGCTCATCTCCCGCCGCATTGAAAACGCGCAGAAGGCCGTTGAGGCGCAAAACTTCGAAGCCCGCAAGCACCTGCTCGAATACGACGACGTGATGAACAAGCAGCGCACCGCCATCTACGGGCTGCGCCGCCAGCTGCTGGAGAAGCAAGACCACCGGGAATACGTGCTCAACCTGGCCGAGAGCATCGCGGAAGAGTTTGTGGACAAGTACTGCCCG
>DATMBC010000060.1 GCA_035559435.1 bacterium | reverse complement strand
GCGGCAAAGCCGGCGGCGTCAAGATCGCCCGCAATCCCGCCGAGGCTGAAATGCATGCCAAGGCCATCCTCGGCATGGACATCAAGGGGCTGACGGTCAAGAAGGTGCTCGTTGCCGAGGCGGTTGAAATCGCCTCCGAGGCCTATGTCGGCGTGGTGGTCGACCGTGCCATCCGCCGCCCGGTCCTGATCGTCTCCGCTGCCGGTGGCGTGGAAATCGAGGAAGTCGCCCGCAAGACTCCCGAAAAGATCGTCAAACTGCCTTTGGATCCGCTCCTCCCGTTCCAGCCCTTCCAGGCGCGGCGGGTGGCTTATGCCATCTACGATACGCCCAAAGTGATCGCGCAGGCCTCCGACATCATCGCCCGGCTGGTGGGTGTCTTCTGGGCCCACGATTGCTCGCTCATCGAGATCAATCCGCTGGTGGTCACGCCCGATGAACGGGTCCTGGCGGTCGACGCGAAGATCAACTTTGACGACAACGCCGCCTACCGTCATCCCGAGTGGGAGCAACTGCGCGATCCCGATTCCGAGGATCCCGCCGAAGTCGAGGCCAAGGAGAACGATCTGTCGTTTGTCAAACTCGACGGCAACATCGGTTGCGTGGTCAACGGCGCCGGGCTGGCGATGGCGACGATGGACCTCGTCAAGCGCTATGGCGGCGAGCCGGCCAACTTCCTCGACATCGGCGGCTCCTCCAATCCGCAGAAGGTGATCGCGGCGATGACCATCATCATGCGCGAGCCGTCGGTGCGCGCCATCCTCTTCAACATCTTCGGCGGGATCACGCGTTGCGACGATGTCGCCAAGGGCATCGTGCAGGCGGTCAAGCAACTGAAGCCCAAGGTGCCGATTGTGGTGCGGCTGACCGGCACCAATGAGAAGGAAGCGCGCGCCATCCTGCAGGAAGTGAAGCTGTCCGTCGCCGACAGCATGGACGGCGTGGTGCGCGAGGCGATCGCGCTGGCCCGCAAGGCGGCATAGCGCCGGCGCGCGGCCGCGAAACGAACTCGACCGGCGCCTGGGCGCCGCAGGATAGGATTGAACATGAGCATCTTAATCGACAAGTCCACGCGCGTGGTCGTGCAGGGAATCACCGGACGCGACGGTTCCTTTCACACCCGGCAGATGATCGACTACGGCACCAAGGTGGTTGCCGGCGTCACCCCCGGCAAGGGCGGGGAGACCACGCATGGCGTCCCGGTCTTCGACACCGTCGCCGAAGCGGTCCGTCGCACCGGCGCCAACACATCGGTGATCTATGTCCCGCCGAAGTTCACCGTCGACGCCCTCTATGAGGCCGCCGATGCGGGCGTCAAGCTGGTGGTCTGCATCACCGAGGGCGTGCCCGCCAACGACATTCTCAAGGTGAACCGTTACTACGAATTGACCGGGGTGCGTCTGGTGGGCCCGAACTGTCCCGGCGTGATTTCGCCCGGCCAGTGCAAGGTCGGCATCCTGCCCGGCAACATCGTCAAGAAGGGCCCGATCGGCGTCGTCTCGCGCTCCGGCACCCTGACCTACGAAGTTGTTCACCATCTGACCAAAGCCGGGCTGGGGCAGTCGACTTGCATCGGCATTGGCGGCGACCCGATCATCGGCATGCGCTTCATCGACATTCTCAATCTCTTCGAGCACGACCGCCAGACCGAGGCGGTGGTCTTAATCGGCGAGATCGGCGGCAACGACGAGGAAATCGCCGCCGAGTTCATCCAGCGGCAGATGACCAAGCCGGTGGTGGGCTTCATCGCCGGACGCACCGCGCCCCCCGGCAAGCGCATGGGGCACGCGGGAGCGATCATCGCCGGCGGATCGGGGACCGCGGCCGAGAAGATCGCCGCCTTCCGCGCCGTCGGCGTCGAGGTCGCCGAGTCGCCGGCCGAGATTCCCGAAATGATCGAAGCCGAATTGAAAAGCCGCGCCGCCCGTCAACGGGCCCGTGTGATCGATGTGCGTCCGAAGGTGACGCTGGCCGCCTCGGCGCGCAAGCGCACCCCGGCCAAAGTCGCTCGCAAAGCCAAACCCGCCGCCAAGGCGAAGCCGAAGACCAGGAAGCTGGCGGCCAAAAAGAAATCGAAGAAGAAGTAACGTGGACCGTCGCGCCTGCGCGCGCCATCGGTCATTGACCGGATCACACCGAAAGGGACCGAACTTGGAACGTACGCTCATGATCATCAAGCCCGATGCGACCGGGCGCAATCTGATCGGCGAAATCCTGCGCCGCGTGGAACAGGCGCGCTTTGTCATCAAGGCGTTGAAGATGGTTCATCTCACCCCGGCCGAAGCGCGGCGGTTTTATGCCGTCCATGAAGGCAAGCCCTTCCTCGATTCGCTTTGCGCCTTCATGTCTTCGGGGCCGGTGGTGGTGGCCGCGCTGGAAAAGGAAAACGCGGTGGCCGACTACCGCGCCCTGATCGGCGCCACCAATCCGAAAAATGCCGCCTGCGGCACGGTCCGCTATGATCTGGCCATTGATCTGGAACGCAACTCGGTCCACGGCTCCGATTCGGTCGAGAACGCCAAGACCGAGATCGCGTTTTTCTTCCCCGACCTCAAGTGATCCGGCATGCTCGGGAGGGACCTCCGGGGCCGGTCGCGCGACCGGCCCCGTTTTTCATGCGAGGTGATTCAGCGGAAACTCTCCGCCGTCGATTGCAGCATTGAACAGAGGATAGGCAGTGTGTCGACGCCTGAGTGAATGGCGATCAAGGCCGGCAGATTGCGCCAGCGATCCCAGGCCCAGGCGAAGATGATCGCGACGATCGCCACCGGCAACCCGGTGCCGAACAGCACCGAACCGAAATCGCCCGCCTTGCCTTCCACGCCGCGGGCCAGGAAAAAGCGGGTCGGGATGTGCCAGGCGACAAACAGAATGACACTGACCAGTGTGGCCGTGATCCGTCCCCAACGGGCCTCCAACCGCGTCTGTAACATCCCGCGGTAGACCACTTCCTCCGGTATCCCCGCCATGAACCAGGGGAGAATCACGCCGATCGCCGCGCGGGCATACCCTTCGACGGCCGGATGCATCGCCAACGCTTGCTTCGCCTCCGCCCAGCGCGAGGCGTTGATCAACACTCCGGCGGCATAGCAGGCCACCAGCACCAGCGCCGATCGCAGCGACAGCTTCCACCCAGGACACAATTCACGGATGCGGTATCCCCAGCGTCGGTAGATGACCAGCGGCAACGCCAGTAGCAGCGCGAACTTGAAGCCAACGACATACCAAGTGTCCTGGGTAAAGTAGGTGGCCCCCCAAAGTGGATAGGGCAGGTATTTGATCGCCAATCCGGTGGCCACCGATGCGAGGATATAGAGCACGGCAAACCAGAGCAGCCATCGAGTCTCGGCTTTGAGATCACGAAACCGCATCTCCGCGGCGGGGAGACGCTGGCGTGTAAGCCACTGGAGGAAGAGCGGTTTGGGCATGGCCACAATACGGGGCCGACGGGGTCCGGGTTTCCCGTGAGGCGAATCTTCTTGCATTTTAACGGGAATATTGGATTCTGACAGGTGTAAAATGGGCACAACGGCCAACGGGGCCGCTGGGCCCATCACCGGACGGAAGGATACCGCCATGCGCGCGACGGCCTCTCTTGTTCTGGCTTTCTTGATTCTGCTGGCATCCGGATGCGGGGACTCATCGCCGAACCGTCCGGCCGAGAACGCCGCGCCCCTGGCCGGCGGCGGACGGTTCCACAACGATGACCCGGCCGATGGCTTCCCCGATTCTTCCGGTCAGACATTCCCCGACATCCTTCCCGATCAGGGCCTGATACCGCTCTACGCCGCCTACACCGACTGCGCCGAGAACCCGCGCAACTTGATCATCGCCGATTCGGCGGCGTGGAAGGCCTGGTGGGATGAGGTTGCCGGATGCCAGTGGCGGGGGATGCACGATCCGATGCATCCCGACGACTCCAGCGGACCGTGTGGCGGCCCTTGCGTCACCGAGCCGCCGCCGGTCGACTTCACTACCCATGTGGTCGCCGCCATCAGCGTCGAGTACGATTCCGGCGCCTTCTGCCACCGCGCGGTCTGGGTGACCGGTGTGGAGGAAGAGGAAGGCCGGACCACGATCCATTACGAGGTCTCGCGGCTCGATCAGTCCTGTTGCGACATGATCATGGCGATGTTTGTCCCGATGGGATTCTCCCCGGTGGCGGCCGTGATGATCGAACGCCCGCTGGCTGAGCCGGTTCGCTGGGTGCGCGCGGATGTCGTTCACAACTGCCCCGGACCCGATCCCAACGAGCCGATGACGCTTTACTACACCGATGGCTTCTGCGACCTCGGGCCGGAGGAGCAGATCATCACCGACTCGGCCGCCTGGACGGCCTGGCTTGGCCGGGCCTACGAGTGCGAGCTTTATCGCTCGCCCGACACCATCCCGATCCCGCCGGACGACAGCAGTCTGGTCGTTCCGTTGCCGTTCCCGTTGCCCCCGCCTGTCATCGGCGTCGATTTCACCACCCACGCGGTCCTGATTCTGCGCGCGGGGCAGCAATTGCGCTGGGGTGGAGGCATCTGGCTGACCGCGCTGGAGCGCGCCGCGACCGGGACCATCGTCCGCTACTCCGTCATGCAGCCCGGTGACAATTGTCCGGCCCATGGGCTGGATGGTTGGTATTTGAACCCAACCGTTGCCATCCGGATTCCGTTGCCGCTCGATCCGCCCGTGACGTTCGAGCGCCAGATCGAACCGATCGATTGCGACTGGGGCAACGATTCCACCTGGGTTGACCCCCATCCGGGCCGCGATTCGCTGTAGCGCTGTTTGTCTGTACGGGCTCGCTGAGTCTCATGCAGACAGTCGTAGGTCAGGAGCACTGCGCCTACGACACTCTTGAATCTGCTGGCACGTTCCCGGCGCAGGGCTCCTGACACAACTGTCGCGGCCGCAGAGTCAGGAGCCCCGCGCACGGGTCTCCCATAAGACCGATGCCATCCAGAAGCGCGGTGCTCCTGACCTACTAAATGCTTCGCTTTTCACGCCGGCTGACAAAAAGCAGATGCTTCTCTTCGCTCAACAGGACGATCCGGGCTGTTCGGCAGTTGCTATCGGCCCGGACTGTTCCCCCGATTCGCACGTACAGTTCTGTCAGAATCTTCGCCGTGGCGTCGATCCCGCTTGAAAGCGGACCTGCAAACGGGCATTTTCCCGCCCGCTTTGGAGGCCTCGCATGGCAACGACTGACCCCGGCTATTCCATCCGCTACGGCCGGCAACATCTGGCGGTGACTCTGCCGGAGGGGGTGCGTTGCGATGTGGTCGGACGGCGCGCCGTCGATGGGATTGATTCCGACCGCATTCTGCGCGACGCGCTTGAGCATCCGCTCGATGCGCCCGCGTTGCGCGACTTTGTCCACGGCGTCCGGAACCTGCTGGTGGTGGTCAATGATGCGACGCGGTCAACGCCGACCGCGCGGATCCTCGACGCCCTCTGGCCGGAATTGACCGCGGCCGCGCACTGGCGTGTCATCATCGCCAGCGGCCTGCACCGCGGGCCGCGCGACGGCGAGACCGAGACGCTGTTCGGCGCGCATTGGGCCGAAATCGCGCCGCGTCTGCTGGTGCACGACGGCTACGACACCTCGCAATTGGTGACGGTCGAATCCGACGGTGAACCGATCCAGATTAACAAGGCGCTGCTGGAGGCCGACCGCGTCATCCTGATCAACTCGGTCGAGCCGCACTTCTTCGCCGGTTTCACCGGCGGCCGCAAGTCGATCATTCCCGGACTGGCCGGCTTTGACACGGTGGAGCGTTCCCACGCCGGCGCGGTGTCGCGCGACGCGGCTGTGTTGCGCGTCGCGGGCAATCCCGTGCGCGAGTTCATCCACCGCCACACGCGCATCCTCGCTGACAAAATCCTCTGGTCGATCCAGGTGGTGCTGGAAAAGAATGACCGCATTGCCCACGCGTACGCCGGGCAGATTGACAAAACCTTCACCGCCGCCTGCGATGCCGCCCGGAATTGTTACGTGGTCGAAATCGACGCGCCGTATGATGTCGTCATCGGCGCCATCCATCCGCCGCTGGATCTGAGTCTCTACCAGGGCATGAAGGGGTGGGAGCTGCCGATGGCCGGCGTGCGCGACGGCGGCGTGTTGATCATGACCGCCCCGTGCCGGGAAGGGGTGGGCGCGCGGTTCTACGCGCGTCTGATTGATCAATACCCCGACCGCGCGCAGTGGGCCGGGCTGGAAGGAGAGCCCTACACGCTGGGCCTGCACAAACTGGTGCGGACCGCGCGGGCGCTGAAGCGGTTCCGACTGTTTGCCGTCACCGGCATGGCGGCCGCTGAAGTGAAGCGCTACGGCTATGTGCCGTTTGAGTCGCTGGCGGCCGCGCTTGAGGCGGCGTTCGACTATGTCGGACGGCCGGCCCGGATGCTGATCGTTGAAGACAGCGCCCTGACCACCGTGGTGCGCAAACACGATCCGATGCACGCGGAAAAAGCGCGGCTGAAAACGGAAACCGAGTGCCTCGACATTTGACGGCGGCGGGATGAGCCGCCATCGACCTGAAATCATGGCAGTGCATTGATAACGGCCCAGGAAAGGGGACAAGAATGGACAAGAAAGTCACCGTCGTCGGAGCCGGCAACGTCGGCGCCGCCTGCGCGCAGTACCTCGCCGAGGCGAACCTGTGCGACGTGGTGTTGATCGATGTGATCGAGGGAATGCCTCAGGGCAAGGCGCTCGACCTGACCCAGGCCGGGCCGGTGCGCGGTTATGATGTCCGCGTCGAAGGGTCCAATGACTACGCAGCCGCCGCCGGATCGCAACTGGTGATCGTCACCGCCGGAATCGCCCGCAAGCCGGGGATGAGCCGCGAGGATCTGCTCAACACCAACATTCAGATCATGGATTCGGTGATGGAGGGGATCACTAAACATGCGCCCAAGGCGATGATTCTGGTCGTGTCCAATCCGCTGGATGTCATGACCTACCGCGCCTGGAAGAAGTCGGGCCTGGCCAAGAACATGGTCTTCGGTCAGGCGGGCGTTCTCGACTCGACCCGCTTCCGCACATTCGTGGCGATGGAACTGGGCGTGGCGATGACCGAGACCCAGGCGATGGTGCTCGGCGGCCACGGCGACTCGATGGTCCCGCTGCCGCATTACACCACCGTCGGCGGCATCCCGATCACCGAGCTGATCCCGAAGGAACGCATCGACGCCATCGTGCAACGCACCCGCGACGGCGGCGCCGAAATTGTGAAGCTCCTCAAGACCGGGTCGGCGTATTATGCCCCGGCCGCCTCGACGGTCAAGATGGCCGACGCGGTCCTCAACGACCGCAAGACCCTCGTCGCCGCCTCGGTGCATCTCGACGGCCAGTACGGCATCAAAGATGTGTTCACCGGCGTGCCGGTCATCCTCGGCAAGGGCGGTGTCGAAAAAGTGATCGAGCTGAAGCTCGGCGCCGATGAGCTCAAGGCGCTGCAGGCCTCGGCGAACAACTACAAGGAGATCATCGCCGGTTTGAAGTAGAACCGGCGGCGATCACGGGATGGACGCGGGGGCAGGTCGGAGACCGGCCCCCGCAAGTCGGGGAAGTGAAGAGGGCGGGCCCCAGACCCGCCCCGACGATAGCATGGCACAGTGGATCAAGGCACGGCGGGCGCCCATGCGCCGCCACAATCGAGGACGCATCATGCCAGCCAGCAAAACCCCCAAGTTCAAGAAGGTCGTGCCACCCTCGGAGGGCACACCGATCAAGGTTGTCAACAACAAGCGGGTCATCCCCGATGACCCGATCATCCCGGTGATCGAAGGCGACGGCACCGGTCCGGACATCATGAAAGCCTCGCGGCGGGTGTTCGATGCCGCGGTCGCCAAGGCCTACGGCGGACGGCGCAAGATCGTCTGGTTCGACGTCTACGCCGGCGAGTCGGCACTGCAAGTCTACGATGACATTCTGCCCGAGGACACCATCAAGGCGATCAAGAACTACATCGTGGCGATCAAGGGCCCGCTCACCACGCCGGTCGGCGGCGGGTTCCGCAGTCTGAACGTCAGTCTGCGACAGATCCTCAACCTCTACGCCTGCGTGCGTCCGGTGCGCTGGTTCCGCGGCGTGCCCTGCCCGGTGAAGAACCCGGAAAAACTGAACGTGATCATCTTCCGTGAAAACACCGAGGACGTCTACGCCGGCATCGAGTGGGCCAGGGGCACGAAGGAAGCCAAGCAGGTCATCGACTTTCTCAACAAGAAGATGAAGACGAAAATCCGCGACGACTCGGGCATCGGGATCAAGCCGATCTCCTTGACCGGCACCCGCCGTCTGGTGCGCAAGGCGATCCAGTACGCCATCGACCACAACCATAAGTCGGTGACGCTGGTGCACAAGGGCAACATCATGAAGTACACCGAGGGCGCCTTCCGCGACTGGGGATACGCCGTCGCCAAAAAGGACTTCGGCAAATACACCATCACCGAGACGGAACTGTATGACAAGTACGATGGCAAGGCGCCGGCGGGGATGATCGTGGTGCGCGACCGCATTGCCGATTCGATGTTCCAGCAGGTGTTGCTGCGCCCCGACGAGTACGACATCATCTGCACCCCCAACCTCAACGGCGACTATCTCTCCGACGCCTGCGCCGCGCAGGTGGGCGGGCTGGGCATGGCGCCCGGGGCCAACATCTCCGACCACATCGCGCTCTTTGAGGCCACCCACGGCACCGCGCCCAAGTACGCCAACAAGGACATGATCAATCCCGGATCGGTGATTCTCTCCGGCGTGATGATGCTCGACTACCTCGGCTGGCCCGAGGCCGCGCGGATGATCGAACGCGCCATCGAGAAGACCATCGAGCAGAAGTACGTCACCTATGATCTGGCGCGTCAGATGGACGGCGCGACCAAAGTGGGAACGTCGGCCTACGCCGACCACATCATTCAGAACATGTAAACGCACGCTCCCTGCTTCGGGTCGTTCTGCGGGCCAGCCCATTGCGGCGGGCCCGCGTTCGTTTGCGGGAGGTCCCCACCTGCCGTGCTGCGCCGGAAGGGCGAGCCGCAGGGCCTCGCCGCTTTCGGGGCTCGCCCGACCGTGTGCCCGCTGGTCTCAGCGAGTGCGAGAGAGTCCGCCCGTGCAATCAGCGCAGACGCCCGAACTTGACATGCGTATGTCTTCGGCAGTACCCTGGCGCAGAAGAACTCGGCATCCAATCCGAAGGGACCTTATGCGATTCCCACGATGGTCTCTTGCATCGGCTTTGATCGCGTTGGCCGTCGCGCTCTGTTCGTTCACTGCGGTCGGAGCGCAGGAGGCGACGTCGCCGGAGGCGGGGGAAAACTCGCTGCGCGACGGCAAGTCGGCGCTGATTTACGAGATCGTCGGCGACTTCGACCTGACCGCGTTCGAGGGCGCCAACCTTTCGTTCAAGCACCACTACACCGACAATCGGGCATACCGAATCGGGGTGAGTGTGTCCGTCACTCATGAGAATGTTGATTCGGACGCGATGGGTGTCCGATGGACGGAAATCAGTAACCGGCGTGAGGCGATTACTCTGACGGCCCTGAAGCTGCATTATCACAATATCCACGACCGCGCCAGTTTCTACTGGGGGGTCGGCCCGCGGATCGGATACTCACATGAGAGGAGTCTAACCGACACTCCGGCGTGGGAAGACGACTGGACAAGACGAACTGAACGCGACGACGCAGGGGCTGGAATACTGTTGGCCATTGGCGTGGAATGGTTCCTGGCGAAGGAGCTGAGCCTGCTGGGGCAATACGGGTCGACGCTCAACTATCGCTGGATGCGGCAGGAGCACGCGGAGACCTCGGTCGAGAACCAGTATCGCGACGTGAGAAGGTCCGAGAGCTCGCTGGTGGAATTGCGCGCCGATGTCGTCCGCTTCGGGCTTTCGCTGTATTGGTAGATAATGTCGGGTGGGTGCGCTCTTGACACCCACCGTGCCTGGCTCCGCCCGCTGGCGGCTTGCCGGGAGGCTCGCTTTCCCAGATGCGTGTTGGCCTCAGGGAGGGCGGGGCTCCCGCCGAGCCGCCGATCGATGACATGGGGAGCTCCTGGAGGCCTGGTGGTGGGTGCCAAGAGCGCACCCACCCGACCGAATCGCCGTTTGTCCGGAGGGCGAAGAGGAGTTATATTGACCGGCTGTGATACCGGCGATTTCGCTGGTCACCCATGTCCCGTCAAACAGGAGCGATTGAACCAATGATTTCCACCAGCGATTTCCGCATCGGCAAGAAGCTCAAAGTCGAGGGCGAACTCTGGGAAATCGTCGATTTCCAGAACGCCCGCACCGCCCAGCGCCGCGCCAAAGTGACGACCAAACTCCGCAACCTCAAGACGGGGCGCGTTCTGGAAAAAATCTTCGCGTCCGGCGAAACCTTCGATGAGCCTGAGTTTGAACAGCGCACGATGCAGTACATGTATACCGACGGCACCACCTGGCATTTCATGGACCAGTCGTCGTACGAGCAGGTCGAACTGACGCAGGAGCATCTGGAGGGGTATGCGCCCTTTCTAATGGAGAACCACGATTACAGGGTGCTCTACTTCGAAGGGAAGCCGATCTCGCTGGAACTGCCGGCGTCTGTCGTCCTCACCGTGACCGACTCGGAGCCCGGTGTCAAGGGCGACTCGGTTTCCAACCTGACCAAGATGGCCACGGTCGAAACCGGGCTTGCGATCAAAGTCCCGCTGTTCATCAAGGTCGGCGACAAGATCAAAATCGACACGCGCACCAAGGAGTACCTCGAGCGCGTCGCCGGATAAGGAAGAGGGCAGGCATTCTGGGCCGTCTCCGCCGCCGGAGACGGCCTTTTGTTTATGGGCAGCCGCGGCGACTGCGTGCCGAGCAAGTGGGGAGGGCCCCGCCCGCCAGGCCTTCATCTCACGCATCCTGCCGCATACGGCTCGCCGGGAGGCTCGCCCTCCCTCGTGCGCTCGGCCATTGAGAAGGTGATCCGCTGCGGTGGATTGCCTGCTCTTGGGTGGTCGCTGCATGGGGCAGGTCTCAGACCGGCCCCTACGTTGGCGGATTAGGGTCCGCCAAGTTCCGATTAGAATCGCCCAACAGTCCGTCATTCCAAGGTCGGCGCCGGCATCGCCGCCGGCTCTGGCCTTGGAATCTTTGTTTCAGAATGCGAAGAGCGCGGCGCCCTTCGGTGGCCTTTCGGGGCGATCGTGGGAGTTCTCAGATCGACTGCCGCGCCCGCCATCGCGGGGAGAACACAAACCCCCGGGCGGCTTCGGCCACCCGGGGGCGAATATGCAGATGCGAATCGGGAGCGGAGCGCGCCCGCCTTAGCGCAGTTTCTTTTTGTGACGATCCTTGCGCAGGCGCTTCTTGCGCTTGTGCGTTTTGATCTTCTGGCGTTTCCGCTTTTTACCGGATGGCATTGCCTCTCCTTAATCGTGAGCTTGTCGAACGGCCTAAAGCGGCTGTTTGACGATCAGATTCTTGAACTCGTTCGACGGCTTGAAGACCGGCACCTTGCGATCCGGCACCGGGACCTCGTCGCCGGTGCGTGGATTGCGCGCCTTGCGGGCCTTGCGCATCTTGACTTTGAACGTGCCGAAACCGCGAATCTCGATGTTCTTGCCCGCCTCCAGACAGGCCTTGACCGAGTCGAGAAAGGCATCCACGGTCACCGCCACGTCAGTCCGCGTCAGGCCGGTTTTTTCGGCGCAGATCTCCACCAAATCGGCCTTGGTCATCCTGACCTCCTTACCCAATCAGTGAATGTTATCATCATCTCCTATATCCTGACCCTCAGGGTTTCCCGTCATTGATAGCGGTACTGCAGGCTCGGCTCGCCCGCCTCCCATTCGCCCGCCTGGCCCATGAGCCACTCGACCAGACTGCGGCCGAGGAAATCGACCAGCCCGGTGCGACGGCGCGGCTCGATTTTCACCGTCTTGGGCGGCTTGGACAGCCCCGCCATGTCGGCGGCGATATCCAGCGCGTCGTGGTAGTCACCCAGCTCATCGACCAGGCCGAGGTCGCGTGCCTGACGGCCGGTGAAAATGCGGCCGTCGGCGAAGGTCTTGACCTGCTCCTTGGTCATGTGGCGCCCTTCGGCGACCGCCCCGACAAACTGGTCGTAGGTGTCGTCGATCAACGATTGCAGGTGCGCCGAATCGGTGGCGTTCATCGACCGTCCCAGATTGCCCACGTCCTTGTAGACCCCGCTTTTGACCGTTTCGTAGCGGATGCCGACTTTGTCGAGCAGCTTCTCGAACGTCGGGTACTGAAAGATCACGCCGATCGAGCCGGTGAGCGTGCCGGGGTTGGCGACAATCGTGTCGCAGGCCACCGCGACATAGAGGCCGCCGGACGCCGCTACCGTCCCCATCGACGCGACCACCCGTTTGCCTTTCTCGCGCACGCGCAGGATTTCCTCGTGGATCTCCTGGCTGGCCGCCACCCCCCCGCCGGGGGAATCGACGCGCAACAGGATGACCGGCACATTGTCATCCTCCGACCAGCGGCGCAACTGCGCCACCACCGAGCGCGAGGAGGAAATCTGGCCGGCGACTTCGACCACCGCGACGCGCTTGCCGAAGCCGCCAAATATCTCCTCATCGCCGCCGGAGGAGACCCCCAGCAACGCCAAGGTCATCAGGCCCATGAACAGGAGGAATGAGCCGGCGATGATCGTTCCGATGATCCAGTCGCGTCGTGCCGCCATGGAATTTGCTCAAATCGTCCCGCTTACAGGCCCTGCGGGATACGGATCTTCTGCCCCACGTGAATCCGGTTCGGGTTGTCCAGCGCGTTGAAACTGAGAATCTGCGCGATCGTCGTGCCGAACTTGGTGGCGATGCGCAACACGGTGTCGCCTCTGCGCACGGTGTACCAGAAGGCGCCGCCGCGATTGGAGGAAGAGACCTTCGAGGCCTCCGGGATCACCAGATCCGCGCCGACCGCGAGCTTCTCATGCGCTCCCATCCGGTTGGCCTGGCGGATTTCCGAGGTGGTCACGCCGAACTTCTTGGCCAGGTCCCAAAGGGTGTCGCCCGATTTGACCGTGTACTTTCTGCCGTCGGCCTTGGGCAGCGGCTTTTCGCTCAATGCCGATTCGGACCTGCGCGCGCGCTTCGACGGTTGCTCATCGGCCGCCGCCATCGGCACCGGGATCACCAGCGCCTGCCCAACCGACAGCTTATGCTTCGATCTGAGTTTGTTGGCGGCGACGATGTCGGCCACGGTCACACCGTAGCGGCCGGCGATCTTGCCGAGGGTTTCGCCGCGACGCACCGTGTGACGGGCCCATTCGGTCCGGCTGGAGCGCGGCAGGTCGCGGTAGACCGCCGCGAAGGTCTCCGAGGTGCCCTTGGGCACGCGGAACCGGTACGGCGACTGGTCGGGCGGCGTCACGCCCCGTCGCAATTCGGGGTTGAGCTCTTCCAGTTCCTCGACCGTGACGCCCAGCGCCTGCGCGACGTCCTTCAGTTCGAGCGGCTTGCTGGTGGCGACCCAGTCGTACTGCAGCGGCGGCTCCAGCTCCACGTTGAACCCATAGGAGGCCGGATCCTTGGCAATGATTAGGGCCGCATGGAAAAGCGGCACATAGTTCTTTGTCTGCTCGCGCAGGTTCAACTTCCAGAAGTCATCGGTCTTCTGGCGCTTGATCTGACGGCCGACCCGTCCCTCGCCCCCGTTGTAGGCCGCCAGCGCGAGATTCCAGGAGTTGAACATCTTGTACAGATCGGAGAGGTACCGGCAGGCGGCATGGGTCGACTTCTCAAAGTCGCGGCGCTCATCCAGCCAGTGTGTGCGCTCCAACCCATAACGCTTGCCGGTCGAGGCGATGAACTGCCACGGCCCGGAGGCATGGGCGTAGGAATAGGCCTTGTTGTTGAACCCCGACTCGACAAACGGCAGGTAGGCGATGTCGGCAGGCATGTTGTACGATTTGACGATCTCCTTCATCATCGGCAGATACCGCCCGGAACGTCGCAGGAAGCGCTCAAACGGCTCCCGTGCGGTGGTCTGCCAGAACCTGATGCATTTCTGCACCTTTGGGTGATCGGGCTCGATCGGGTAATCGAAGAGCATCTCGCCGGTGCCATGCGGCTCCGATGAGGTGGAGGCCAGCGTGGAGGTGTCGGCGCCTTGATCCAGGCGCAGCAGGATCGCGTCGGTGGAGGCATCCTCGGGCAACTCGCCCAGCGCCAGCAGCGTGGTGCGATAGTCCTTGGCAATGTCATCCAACAGGCGGTCGACCTTGTCGGCCGAGTCGAGGTCCTCGGAGTTGGTCAGATCCAGTTCGGTCAGCAGGGTCAGGGCCTGCTCAAAGGCGACCTGCGCATCCGTCCAGCGATTGTCGATGTTGGCCATCACGCCGGTGGCATAGAGCGCTTCGGCTTCGGCCAGTGTCGTGCCTAGGTTGGACGCGCCGGCGACATCGGCTGGTTCTTCGGCGTCGACGGTGGTGTCATCCGACGCAACCGCTGCGTTATTCCGCGACGCGGTGAGCGCATCGGCAGAGGGCTCGAGGTGCCGGTAACGAGGTGTGGAGGCACAACCGGCTGCAAAGATCAATGCCAGTCCGCCGCACAGTATGAGTCGATTGATAGACTTCAACACATCCCCCAGTGCGCTAAGCGTTTACTACGGCCCCCTATTGTGTGAAGATCGGATCAGACGGGTGCGATCTTCACTGCGATGATGTTGTGAGTCTGGGGCTTAACGGGTGTCGGTACGCCAAACAGTCGGAGTCCGCCCCCGCCCCAAACCACGTAACCCGCTGGTATTAAAGACAATCCCAAGGGGTGTCAAGGATTTTTCTGCCCCATGCCCGCCAAAGTTCGATTTGGCCGGGAATGCCCAATATGTTGCCAGATAGAGTCTTGCGGTGAGCGGGCACGCGGACAGCCCCGGCTGCCTCTATCCCCGGTGCCGCCACATGCTTATAACTCGTTCTGGATCAATATCATGGCCATCGAGGATGATGGCATTGCCTCGGTTGCCAAACCAGGTCTCCTGTCGCTTGGCATATCGTCTGGTATTTCGGATGATGAGTTCGTAGGCCTCCGCTTCGTCAGTCTTGCCGTCCAGAAAGTCCACAATTTCCCGGTATCCGACCGTCGCCATCCCCGGCGCCTCCGGCGGGATACCGGATTCCAGAAGCCGCCGAACCTCGGCGGTCAGCCCGGCGGCTCGCATCTTGTACACTCGCTCCGCGATTCGGGCATAAGCCGATTCACGATCAATCCTCGGCCAGACCACCAGCACCGGCCAGGGAGCGGGGCTCATCTCGCGTTCGCGCAGAAGCGCACTCAACCGCTGGCCGGTCTCCCACCCAACCTCCAGCACCCGACGCACCCGCGTCTTGTCGCCGGGATGGACCGTGGCCATGAACTCCGGATCGAGGCGGCGCGCCTCTTCCGCCAGCGCCGCCCAGCCGTGTTGCTGCGACGCCTCGCGCAGCCGCCGTCGCGTGGCCGGGCTGATCTCGGGCAGATCGGCCAGCCCGGTCATGAATGCTTCGAGGTAGAATCCGGTCCCGCCCACCATGATCACCGGGCGCCCGGAGGCCAGCCGTTTTGCCGCCAACGCGCGCGCTTCCCGGCAGTATCGTCCGGCCGAGAAGTACTCGCGCGGATCGGCGCAGTCGATCATGCCATACTCGAATTCGCGGATGGTCTCCGGCGACGGTTTCGCGGTGCCGATGTCCAGCCCGCGGTAGACCTTGCGCGAATCCACCGAGATGAGACTCGCGCCGGTTTGTCGCGCCACTTCCTGAGCGAGGTGGTTTTTCCCCGATCCGGTGACACCGACGATGGCGAGTATGGGCAGGGGGGAGGGCATGGCGTTACGATAGTCACCCAAGTAACCACAAGTTGTCCACGCCGCCAAGATCGCCGCGGCGCCGGCGCGATCATTTTTGCGCCTGCCGTCTTGATTAGACCGCTCCCCGACGGCGTTATTGCCGGTGCCGATGACGCAGTCCGCCGATCAGTCCGCCGCGCTCACGCCGATGTTGCGCCAGCATGCCGCCGTCAAGGCGAAGTACCCCGATCATATCGTCTTTTTCCGCATGGGGGACTTCTATGAGATGTTCGGCGAGGATGCCGTCCGCGGCGCGCAGATTCTCGGCATCACCCTGACACGCCGTCCGCATGGCAAAGACGGCGAAATCCCGCTGGCCGGTGTGCCGCATCATCAGGCCGAACGCTACCTGGCCCGTCTGGTCGAAGCCGGACAACGGGTCGTGGTCTGCGAGCAGATGGAAGACCCCAGGCAGGCCAAGGGGCTGGTCCAGCGCGATGTGGTCGAGATCATCACCCCCGGCACGGTGCTCAATCCCGGCGCGCTCGATGAGACCCAGACCCCGGCGTTGGCGGCGCTGTCCGGGCCGGACGGCGACGGGCAGTTCGCGCTGGCCTGGGCGGAGGCGACCAACGGCCGTTTCGCCGTCGACCGCTTCGGCCCCGAGGCGCTGGCCGAGTGGCTGGCCACTCAGACCCCCAGCGAGATCATCGTCGCCGACGACGCCGATGCCCGGCTGGGGCAGTTGGTCGATGGACACGCTGCCGTCACCCGCTGGCCCGCCTGGCGCTTCGAATTCGGCGAGGCCGAGCGCGCGCTCAAGGCGCACTTCCATGTGCATGAACTCGAGGGGGTCGCGCCCCCGGAGACCGCGTCGGACCGCGTGGCCATCGCCGCCGCCGGCGCGCTGCTCTCCTATTTGAAGGAGACCAAACGTGCCCCGCTGGCGCATATCGCCCGTCTCACTGCGTTGCGCACACGCGACACTATCACCCTCGATCCCCAGTCGGCGCTGCATCTGGATGTGATCGGACGGCCCCACTCCGACCGTCCGAATCTGGCGGGGGTTCTTGACCACTGCCACACCTCGATGGGGCGACGGCTCCTGCGCGAGCGGCTCACCCATCCGTTGGTGGACAAAGTTGCGATCGAGCGGCGTCTCGATGAAATCCAGGCCCTCGTCGCCGACCGTGGCCTGCTGGCCAACCTGCGCGAAACGCTCAAAGGGATCTTCGATGTCGAGCGGTTTGTCGGGCGTCTCGGCGCCGAGCGAATCGGTCCGCGCGATCTGATCGGGCTGCGCGAAGCGCTGGGACGCTGGCCGCGCCTCGCCGAACTGACGGGCCGCACGCCGCTCTCATCGCCGGATGATCCGGATGCCGCGGCGCTCGCTGCCATCCACACGCGCCTCGCCGCGGCGCTGGTCGATGATCCGCCGCCGGGGATCAAGGAGGGCGGCATCTTCCGACGTGGTTACTCGCCGGAGCTGGATGCCCTGTATTCGGGGGCGGCCGACGCGCGCGCCTGGATCGCCGGATTGCAGGCACGCCTGCGCGCCGAGACCGGCATCGGCTCACTGAAGGTCGGCTACAACAAAGTCTTCAATTACTACATCGAAGTCTCGCGCGCCCAGGCGACTAATGTCCCCGCCGCCTGGATCCGCAAACAGACACTGGTCAATGGCGAACGGTACATCACGGCGGAATTGAAGGAAAAGGAAGAGACCGTGCTGCGCGCCGATGAACGCGCCGCGCAGATCGAGGAGCAGTTGTTCATCGCCCTGCGCGACGAACTGGCCGGTCAAATCCGTGTGCTTGCGCAGTTGGCATCGTCGCTGGCGCGTCTGGATGTTGCCGGATCGCTGGCGCAGGTGGCGCTGGCGCGCGGATACAGCCGTCCGCGCCTGACCGAAGATCGCACGCTGGAAATCCGCGGCGGCCGTCATCCGGTGCTGGAAACCATCAATCCCGCCGGCGGGTTTGTCCCCAACGACACGGTTTTCTCCGACGAGCAGGGCTGGCTGCAACTGCTCACCGGTCCGAATATGGCGGGCAAGTCGACATACCTGCGCCAGGTCGGACTGCTTGTGCTGATGGCGCAGGCGGTGGATGAACTGACGCGTTTACGCACCGACAGCATGACTCCGATCGAAGCCCTCAACAAGCTGGATGAGTTGACTCGACGCCTGCGCGGCGATTGATTCTTGCCGGGATTGTCACGGTCTTCGCGACATTC